>JBGTIE010000072.1:0-2684 GCA_041745855.1 Lysobacterales bacterium
CCGCGCGTCCTTGCCGATGAGGGCCGGGCAGACATGGTCCTGAAGGTATGCAACGACCGCCAGCTCGCGACCGTTGAGGGTCGCATCGCCGATACCGCGGCGCGGGCTGCGTACCGCGCGCAGGAAGGCGCCGTCGTCACCCGGGTTGGCGATGACCCGCAGATGGGCGAGCAGGTCCTTGACCTCGGGCCGCTCGAAGAAACCGCTACCGCCACGCAGCTTGTAGGGTAGATCCCGCTCGCGCAGCGCCACTTCCAGCGGCTTGCTCAGGTGATGGGAGCGGTACAGCACCGCGAAGCTGTCCAGCGGCAGCCCGCCGCGGCGGTGCCGATCGGCGATGTCATGAGCAATCCAGCGCGCTTCCTCCTCGCCGTCGGGCAGCCGCGCTAGCCGGATCGGCGGGCATTCCGGCATGCCGCTCCACAGGCGCTTCTCAACCAGATGGCTGTTGTGCGCAATCAGTACGTTGGCCAGCTTCAGGATCCGCGGCGCGCAGCGGTAGTTGCGCTCGAGCTTGACGACGGTCAGATCCGGATAGTCGGTCTGCAGCCGGAACAGGTTGCGCGGATCGGCGCCGCGCCAGGCATAGATCGACTGGTCGTCGTCACCGACCACCGCCAGCCCGGCGCCTGTGCCGACCAGCGCCCGGATCAGCCGGTACTGGGCCGGATTGGTGTCCTGATATTCGTCCACCAGCAGATGCTCAAAGCGCGTCGACCAGCGTTCGCGCACCGCCTCGTCGCCCTCCAGCAGCCACAGCGGGCGAGTGATCAGATCGTCGAAATCGACCGCGTTGAAGGCCGCCAGGCGCTGCTGGTAGGCGCTGTACAGTCGGGCCACTTCCGCCCCTTCGGCACCCTCGCCGACGAAACGCTCCGGCGCCGTCCCCTGCGCCTTGGCGCGGTGCACCGCCCGCCGCAGTCGCGCCAGCACATCCCGCCCCATGCCACGCGGCGCCAGATCGGCAAACAGCGCCTCGCTGTCGCCGCCATCGAGAATGGAAAATCCCGGCCGCAGCCCGGCCGCTCGCGCTTCTGCCTGCAGCATGCGCAGCCCAAAAGCGTGGAAGGTCGAAACCGTAACGCCAGCCAGCGCGTCGGCCGACAACCGCTGACCGAGCCGCTCGCGCATCTCCCGCGCGGCCTTGTTGGTGAAGGTGATCGCCGCCATTCGCTCGCTCGGCACGCCCTCGTCGAGCAGACCGGCGAGTCGCTCAGTCAAGGTTTTGGTCTTGCCCGAACCCGCACCGGCCAGCACCAGCAGCGGACTGCCACGATGAACCACGGCAGCACGCTGCTCCGGATTGAGTTGCGACGGGGCAGCAGTCAAGGTGGGCTAACCGGGGTGGCGAAGCGGGGGCGGGAGTTTAGCGTGGAAAGCAAGGGCCCAGTAGAGCAAGGGCTCAGGGCCCAGTAGAGCAAGGGCATAGGGCCCAGGGCCCAGGGCCCAGAATAGCCAGCCGTGCGCCTCTTGACCTGACTGGGGCTCAGGGCCCAGAAGAGCCAGCTGCGCGGCTCTTGACCTGACTGGGCCCTGGGCCCTGAGCCCTGGGCCCTTGCTCTACTGGGCCCTAGTAATGATGCGCCCCCCCCCGCTGCCCATCGGCCAGTCGGGCCAGGGCGCTGGCGCCGCCGGGGTAGTTGGCGTTCAGCCACTCGGTGCTGGAGAAGCGGCCGCAGGCGGCCGCGCGCAAGTCTGCGAGCAGGCGGGTCAGTTGGGCCTGGCCGGCTCTGCTGCCCATCAGAGCATCGACCAATGCCCAGGACTGGGCGTAGTTCAGTTCGACGAATAGCTCGCTGCGAAAGCTCTGTCCGTCGGCTTCCAGCAGCGCCAGCGCGTGGGCTGCACGCTGATCCGGCGAGAGGCTGGACAAAAGCCGTTGATGCTCGACGTTGGCCTCGATGCGACCGCTGGAACCCAAGGTTTGCAGCGGCTCGAAGTACTCTGCAAGGCCCTCGTTGAGCCAGATCGGTGGCGCGCCGACGAATTCGTGCAGCAGTGCGTGCACGACCTCGTGGCGCAAGGTGCGGAAGGTGCCTTCGTCGTTCGGCTGGCGCCAGATAAGTATTCGCTGGGCGCGGTGGAGGTACACGCCGCTGGCCTGTGCCAGACCCAGCCCGCCGGCGGCGGCAGCGACGGCCTCCGGGCTGGCGACGAAGGCCAGCTTCAGACTGAAGCGGGGATCGATCGGTACCGCCAGCTCCTGGCTGAGGATGGCGGTGATCCGAACCACATCGGCAATGGCCCGGTCGCGCAATTGGCTGGGGACCGGCGCAGTCGGGCTGTCCTCGATCTGCAAGGCGAATCGCGCCTGGCCACGGTCCTTGAGCTCCACCCGCTCGACCGCAATGCCGGCCGGCGGGTTGGAGCCGAACTGGGCCTGACCGCTGTCCGGATCGCGCCAGCGATAGACCGCGGCAGCGTTTGCCGAAGGCTCCGGAGCGAAGCTGCGCGGACGACAGTTCGGTGGCGGCAGACCTTCGAGTGCGTTCAGGCGACGATTGAAATCGGCCAGATCGGGGCGACCGGGTCCGGCGGCTGGCGGGGTTGAAGCTTCGGACGCCGGATCGACGGACTCCAGCGGGCGTGCGGCTCGCTCCAGCGGCACCAGCGCGAATGGTTCGGATGACCGATCGGCTTCCGGCATCCGCTGACCTGCCGCCGGTGCGCTGGCGGCATTGGCT
>JBGTIE010000073.1:0-1698 GCA_041745855.1 Lysobacterales bacterium
GGTCACGGTGCGCTGCGCGCGATCGTCGCCGAGGCCGAGTTAACGCTGACTGGCGCCGAGTCCGGCCACTGGCAGACCGCAGCATGGAGCGTGCGCGCCGGCGCCGGCAGTCCGGCGATCGAAGAGTTGGCCTTCCGCCGCGGTCACGCCGACTGGTTCTTCCGTCATTTCGACCACGCCGCCGGGGTCGTCGGCGGCTACATGCTGGGCGATTCGCCATTGCTGCGCGGGCGCGTGCTCGACATGGGCTGCGGCGACGGCATCACCGATCTGGGTCTGTACCTGCGCTATCAACCCGAACTGCTGGTCGGCATCGATCCCTTCAAGGGCTTCGATCGGCTGCTGGACGTGGCCCGCGCCAATCACCTGCCGCTGGACGAGCTGCCGCCGCGGCTGCGCTTTCTGGATGCCGATGGCAATCATCTGCCCTTCCCGGACGACAGTTTCGATGTGGTGGTCAGCTGGGGCTCGGTCGAACACATCGCCGGCGGCTACGCCCAGGCGCTGCGCGAGATCAAGCGCGTGCTGCGGCCGGACGGTTTGCTGTTCATCCATCCGGGCCTGTACTACTCCAACTTCGGTCATCATCTGGGCGAGTTCAGCAGCGAACCGCATTTTCATCTGAAGCTGGCGCCGGACAAGTTGCGCGAACTGGTCCTCGGCAGCACGCCGAACTATATGGACCGCGCCGGCGAGTTCGCGACTCCTGAGCAGTATTGGCAGTGGTACACCGAGCTCAATCCGATCACCGTGGCCGGCTTCGAGGCCGAACTGCGCGCGCTCGACTTCGAGTTCCACCGCGCCGCACTGCGGGTGGCGGACCGGATCGAGTACAGCGCCGAGTTGCAGCGCTATCCGATGGTGGATCTGGCCACCAACGAACTGTACCTGTCCTGCTGGAACCGCAAGCAGGCCAGGCCCGAGGGGTTCCGGGCGCGGGATCCGATGGAATTGCTGGGAGGGGCGGCGACATGAGTATTTATGGAGTTGAGGGCCCAGGGCTCAGGGCCCAGGGCCCAGGGAAAGGCGCCGCGAGCCCAAGGGGGCAAAGGTCGCCGCAGAACCGCTCTTCTGGGCCCTGGGCCCTGAGCCCTGGGCCCTCGCTCGCGTTGCTCGCACTCCTGCTGTTACTCGCAGGCTGCGCCGACCACAGCGGCTGCCCGCCCGATGACCTTGTCGCCTTCGGCAAGGCCGAAGGTGAGCGCGGCGAGTTGGCCTCGCTGCCGCATGAGCGCTGTGAGCTGAGCGAATCCGAGCGCGATCGCTATTTCGCCGCCCGCGCAGAAGGTCTGGCGATCTATTGTGATCCGCAGCGCGGCTTCGATGTCGGTCTGCGCGGCGAGCTGCTGGACGTGGAGGCCTGCCCGATCGACCGTCGGGCGAAGTTCCAGAGTGGCAACAAGACCGCGAACTTCCTTATCGAAAAAGAGGCGCTGCAACAGCAACTGCTGGCCGAGGCGCGCGAGTTGGAGGCGCGCGCCGAAGACAGCTCGGATGTCGATGAGGCGACCGAGCTGCGGCAACAGGCGGCCGCGAAGCGGATGGATGCGCGGCAGGAGGAGAACGATCTGGAAGCCCTGCGCGGCGTGGCGATCGTCGAAGGCTGGATGGCCCCACCCGAGCTGCCGAGCGAACCCATGCCGCCGCCGGTCGAGGACTGACACGAGTGCGCGAGACGATCGCCGCGATCGCCACCGC
>JBGTIE010000074.1:0-1606 GCA_041745855.1 Lysobacterales bacterium
TGGCATCAGCCTCTACGACGCTACTTATCTGGAGTTGGCCATGCGTCGCGGCCTGCCGTTGCTGACCCTGGACCGGAACTTGTGCAGGGCCGCGACGGCGGCGGGGGTCGGCCTGGTGCTGCAGGGCGCTGGCGCTTTGCCGCTGCCGCGGTGATTTTCAGGCCGAGGGCATGGGCGACCTTGGCCACGGTGGCAAAGCTGGATTGCCCTGCCCCGAGAGTGCCTTGTAGAGCTCCATGCGGCTCATGCCGGTTTTTTCACCAGGAAGGCCGCCGGAGCGAGAATCGACAATCCATGGCGGCGCTGGAAGCTGTCGTGCAGCACCAGCAGATCGCGGTCGCCGGTGACAATGGCGTGCGCATCGCCGTTCAGTGCCACATGCAGCCACATGTCGTCCTTCGGATCGCGGCAGGCAGAGACCTGGTGCCTGATCGGGACCACGCGTGCTACCCCGCCCAGCAAGCGCAAGAACTGACGCCGCTGATCCAGCGGCAAGTAGCGGTCGAATTTCGATCGGCCGAGTACATCGGCCAGTTCGGCAAGGGTGGCGTTGGAAACGAGAAGGACTCCCGTGGCCAGCGCCTTGTCGACTGCGCGCCCGGCGACGCCATGCGGCAACAGCATGCGGCTGATCAGAGTGTTGGTATCCAGTACCCAGCGACGCTCCATGCGTACTCCGCAGGTCAGGTCGCCTGCTCGTCCAGCAACGCGTTCAGCACGTCCTCATTCATTCCGGCGGCCACTGCGTGCTCGCCGACGCCATCGCAGAAGCGCTGGAACTCGCTGACGTTGAGGCGCGTGAGACGCTCGTACTCGGCGATCGAGAGTACAACGGCAACGTCGCGTTTCTGCCGTCGGATGACAACCGGTTCGCGGGCGGCGTCCTCAATCAGCCTGGCAAAGGCCTGCTTGGCTTCCGAAGCGGTGACTGTACGCATGGGAGGGCTACCGATCAGATATAGATCCGTCCCGGTGGATTATGTACAATTTATACAAAATGTGCAAATCCATGCACAAGCCGCTCATGGCGATTGCCGCAGTGGGTAGCACCTGAATGGGACGTCTCAACCCACGATCTCGTAACACGGCCGGTACTGCCCGGAAATCTTCATCCGCCGCTGCTCCACGAAGGCCTGCAGCAGGGCGTCCAGGGCGTCCATCATGTCGGTGTCGCCATGGATGCGGAACGGGCCGTGGGCCTCGATCTGGCGCATGCCCTCCTCCTTGACGTTGCCGGCAACGATGCCGGAGAACGCGCGGCGCAGGTCGGCGGCGAGTGCGTGCGGGGCCGTGGTGGCGTTCGTGGGCGCCAGGAAAGTGCAGGCTGGCCGCGAAGTGCTCGTACCGGCATGGCGGCATCTTGACCGGATGTTCGCGCTGAACTAGTCTGCTAACAGACCAGTTGGAGCATCCCCATGGAAGTCGGCGCCTACGAAGCCAAGACCCACCTGCCCGCCCTGCTGGAACGGGTGGCGCGAGGGGAGTCGATCACCATTACCCGCCGTGGCAAGCCGGTGGCGGAACTGCGGCCGATCGGCGGCCAGGATCGGGGCCGGCTGCTGGCCGCACTGGAGCGCCTGCATGCGCTTCGGCAGGGGCGACCTGC
>JBGTIE010000075.1:0-5523 GCA_041745855.1 Lysobacterales bacterium
ACGCCGATCATCGCGGTGACCTCCTTTGCGATGCTCGGCGACCGCGAAAAGGCCCTGGCAGCGGGCTGTGACGGTTATATAGAAAAGCCGATCAATCCGGACACCTTCGTCGCCGAAATAGCCCGCTTCCTGCCCCGACCGGAGGACCTCACCCCATGACCCGAGTGCTGATCGTCGACGACAAGGAAGACAACCTCTATTACCTGCAGGCGCTGCTCGGAGCGCACGGTTACGAGGTCGACACAGCCAGACATGGTGCCGAGGCGCTGGTCAAGGCGCGCAAGCATCTGCCGGAGCTGGTCGTTGCCGACCTGCTGATGCCGATCATGGATGGTTACACTCTGCTGCGCCACTGGAAGGCGGACGAGTTGTTGCGACCCATCCCGTTCGTGGTCTACACCGCCACCTACACCGAGGTCGATGACGAGCGACTGGCATTCGATCTGGGCGCGGACGATTTCATCCTGAAGCCCTGTGAACCCGACGAGTTCGTCAAGCGGCTCAGCCAGGTGCATCTGGCCGCGCATTCCCGTCCGCTGACGACCTTCTCCGACCCACCATCGGATGACGCGAGCAATGTCTTCAGGCTCTACAGCCGGACTCTGATCCGCAAGCTGGAAGAGAAGTCGATCCAGCTCGAGGCCAGCAATCAGGCCTTGAAGGATGACATGGCCAAGCGTGTACAAGTGGAAGCCGAGCGGGCCCAACTGCTGCAAGCACTGACCGAACGGGTGAAGGAACTGCGCGCGCTGTTCAAGACCGCGGAGATCCTGCGCGACGATCACGCTTCATTGCCGCAAGCGCTGGCCGCGGTGGTGGAACTGCTACCGGGCGCCATAAGCGATCCGGCGCGCGCGGCGGCGAAGATCAGCTGGGGCGAGCATGCGGCGCAGAGCGACCGCTTCCTGCCGGCCATATGTCGTCTGCAGAAGTCGTTCCAGACCAGCGATGGCGTCGATGGACAGGTCCAGCTGGTTTACCGCGACGGCACCGGCCAGGTCATTGAATTCCTGCCCGAAGAGCGGGAGCTGGTCAGCTCGGTCGCCGAGCAGCTGCGTGGCTTCCTCGATCGTCGGCTGTCGCAGCAGGCGTTGCGCAGCAGTGAGGCGCGCTTGCGTGCGATCTTCGACAATGAGCCCGAATGCGTCAAGCTGGTCTCGCCTGACGGCATCCTGCTGGACATGAACCCGGCCGGACTGCGCATGGTCGGAGCGACAAGCAGCGATCAGGTTCGCGGCAAGCCGGTGGTGGGCCTGGTCCATCCCGACGACCGCCCGATCTACCTCGAGTTGCATCGGCGCAGCCTTAATGGCGAAGTTGGTCAGGACCGATTCCGCATCATCAGTCTGGACGGCACCGAACGCTGGATGGAATCGCACAGTGCGCCCTTGCCCGATTCTGAAGGCGGCGTCGAGGCGGTGCTGAGCGTGAGTCGTGACGCTACCGAGGAACTCCGGGCACACGAGGCACTGCAGCAAAGCGAGGCACGTTTTCGCGAGATGGCCGACAATGTCGGCGAGATCTTCTTCAACTTCGATCCGGTCAATGATCGGCTGGTGTATGTCAATCGCGCCTATGAGGAAATCTGGGGCCGTCCATTGGCCGATGCCTACGAGCATCCCGAGACCTATATGGACAGTGTCCATCCGGCTGACCGCACAAGCGTGGAGAAGGCGCAGGAACGGCTGATGGCCGGTGAGCAGACCGATTTCGAGTACCGAATCATTCGGCCCGACCAGCAGCTCCGCTGGGTGCACGAGCACGCCGTTCCCGTATTCGATGCCAGCGGCGCGGTGGAACGCAAGGTCGGCAGCATTCGCGACATCAGCGCTCGCAAGCAGACCGATGAGCGTATCCGTGTAAGCGAGGAACGTTTCCGGCTACTCGCCAAAGCCACCAACGACGCCATCTGGGACTGGGACCTGGAGGACAACAGCCTCTGGTGGAGCGATGGCATGGAGATCTTGTTCGGTTTTCGCGTCGATGAGCTGGAGCCCGGCATCGAATCCTGGACCACCCGGATCCATCCCGATGAACGGGAGGCGATCGTCGCGGAAGTCAATGCGGCAATCGAGGACGGCGCGCTGTCCTGGAACGGCAGCTACCGCTTTGCCCGCAGCGACGGCCAGTATGCGCATGTCCATGATCGCGGTCATATCATCCGGAACGGGCGAGGCAAGGCGACCCGGATGGTCGGCGGACTGACCGACGTCAGTGACCAGCACCGCGCCGAGAAGGCCCTCGAGCAGAGCCTGATCGACCTGGGCAACCGAAATCGCGAATTGCAGGATTTCGCCTTCATCGCCTCGCACGACCTGCAGGAGCCGCTGCGCAAGATTCGTGCCTTTGCCGACATCCTGCAGCAGCGCCATGCCGCCGAGCTGCCGACCAAGGTCGGCGAATACCTCAGTCGCATCGACCAGGCATCGACCCGGATGCAGACCCTGATCGATGACCTGCTCGCCTATTCGCGGGTGGCCACGCGCGACTTCCGGCTGGCCGAAGTCGATCTGGCCATGGTCTGCAAGGAGGTCATGAACGACCTGGAAGACCGGATCGAATCCAGTGCCGCGGTGGTGGACGTCGGCCCCTTGCCGACCATCACAGCCGACCCACTCCAGATGCGCCAGTTGCTGCAGAACCTGCTCGCCAACGCGCTGAAGTTTCGAAAACCGGACCAGTGTCCCGAAATCAGCGTCACGGCGCGGCCGGTAATGATTGACAATATCAAGGCGATCGAGTTGTCGATCAGCGACAACGGCATCGGTTTCGACAGCCGCTTTGCCGACAAGATTTTCAACCCGTTCCAGCGCCTGCACGCCCGAACGGACTTCGAGGGTAGCGGGATCGGCCTTGCGATCGTCCGTCGCATCGTCGAGAGACACCGGGGGCGAATCGCAACCACCAGCGCGCCCGGCGAAGGCGCCACCTTCAAGGTGAGCCTGCCGCTTACCCAGGCCCGGGACCAACGCGCGGAGGCGACTACTTGAACAGGGGAACTCTTTCGTGCCAGCAGTGCCATCCCGGTCGTTCAACGTTCTGATCGCTGAAGACGACCCGGATGACCGCGCGCTGCTGCAGGACGCGTTCGTGGAAGTACGGCTGGAGGCCAATCTCGTGTTCGTCGACAACGGCGAGATGTTGCTTCGCTACCTGCATCGCGCACCGGAATACAGCGATCGCGCGCAATTTCCGGATCCCGATCTGATCCTGCTGGACCTGAACATGCCGCGCAAGAACGGCCGCGAGGCACTGGCCGAGATCAAGGCAGATGGACAGCTCCGGCACATACCCACCGTGGTGCTGACGACCTCCCGATCCGAGGACGATATCGCCAGCTGCTACTCGGCGGGCGCCAATTCCTACATCGTCAAGCCCACCAGCTTCCGCGAGATGGTCGGAATGGCTCAGGTGGTCAGACGCTACTGGCTGGAAACAGTGGAACTGCCGCACGCCCATATGGACACCGCAAGCTCCAGCAACGGTAATTCAACGGCCAGACCCGACGCGATCTAGCCTGAAGCGAGGAGGCGCTCGGAGCAGAATAGTGCCGTGGCGAGCCAGCCGTCAGGCCCGGCCGCTGATGACCGGCGGCAACTGGATCACCGTGAACCAGTAGTCGCAAAGCACCTTGATCTGGCGGACAAACTCGAAAAAGTCGGTCGGCTTGATCATGAAGGCGTTGCAGCGCAGGCGGTACAGGCTGAGCACTTCATCGCTCGCCGCCGAGGTCGTCATGACGATCACTGGCAGGTGCCTGAGTTCAGGGTCATTGACCAGTTCGGTCAGTACCTGGCGACCGTCCATGACCGGCATGTTCAGGTCGAGCAGGATCAGGTCCGCACTTGCCATTTCACTGTAGCGGCCGAAGCGGCGCAGATACTGCATGCACTCGGCGCCGTTCTCCACGTAATGCAGGCTGACATCGATTCCCGCCTCAAAAAACCCCTCCCGCGCCAGCACGTAATCGTCTTCGCTATCGTCCACCAGCAGTATCCGCGGTAGGCGCCTGGTCTCTCCGGCTCGCAGCAGAAGACTCATACAGTTGCTCCTTCATCAGGCAAGGGCAGCCTGATCTTGAATGTCGAGCCTTCGCCGGGCGTGGATTCCACCCAGATACGGCCACCATGCCGCGTCACTACCCGGCGACACACCGCCAATCCGATGCCGGTGCCCGGATAGGCCTTCTGACTGTGCAGACGACGAAAAATCTCGAAGATCCGATCCAGGTGTTCGGCGTCGATGCCGATCCCCCGATCCTGTACGCGGATCTCCCATTCACCGCCAAAGCGCTCGGCGTCAATGCGTAACCACGGCGCCTCGTTGCCGCAGTATTTCACAGCGTTACTGAGCAGATTCTGAAGCAGCTGCACCAGCTGTGAACGATCACCGAGGATTTCCGGCAAGGGCGAGCGCTGGATTTCGGCCTTGGCATCCTCCAACGACTCCCTAAGCAGCAACAGCGCGCTGTCTACAACTTCATCGAGCTTGACCAGACGAAAGGATTGGGCCCTGGAATCCACCCTGGACAGCTCCAGCAAGTCGCGAATCAGGATGCTCAGCCGCTGGGTCGCCTCACTGGCCGAGCGCATCCAGCGCTGCCCCTGCTCGTCCAGCTGCTCCGAATAGCGCCGTTCCAGCAGTTGCACGAAGCTGCTGATCGTACGCAGCGGCGACTGCAGATCATGCGAGGCCACAAAGGCAAACTGCTGCAACTCGATATTGCTGCGCTCCAGCGCCTGGTTCGACAGCTGCAGGCGCTCGGTTTGCTGTTCCAGCTCGATGGTGCGCTGGCGAACCCGCTCCTCCAGCAGTTCGTTGGCCTTGCTGGTCGCCTCCAGATGAAGGCGTTCGCTGATGTCGACGATCGCACTGAGCACCAGCGTACCGCGGTCGGTGTGGATCGGATTGAGCCCGATCTCAACTGGCACCTCGGCACCGTCCTTGCGGGAGGCAAACAAGTCCCGCCCCATACCCATCCGTCGCGCCTGGGCGTTGACCAGGTAGCCATTGCGCAGGCTGTCGTGATGGGCGCGAAAGCGCTCCGGAACCAGCATTTCCACCGCCCGACCGATCAACTCCGCGCGCGGATAGCCAAACAGCCGCTCGGCCTCCCGATTGATCAACATGACGATGCCCTGCGCATCGGTCATGACCATCGCGGTGGGTGCCGATTCGATCACCGCCGCCAGTAGATCGGAGTTCAGCTCCAGCGCGGTTCCCGATACCTCGCGCCGCGGCTGTTTCGTCATCTATGTCCTCCGCGGCTGGGCACCCGAATGTGAGGCCATTTTACACCTTCGATTGCTGAGCACGTCGCTGCGCGACGACCCGAGTGCAACTCGGGGTTCCGACAAGAGCGCCGCGCTAAACGGAACTCCGAGTTGTACTCGGGCAACGAGGCCGGGTGACGCCGGGAATCCGTCGAGGCAGCTGGCATCGATCGCGCCGGAGCCAAAGAGCACGTCGCTGCGCGACGACCCGAGTGCAACTCGGGGTTCCGACAAGAGCGCCGCGCGCAAG
>JBGTIE010000076.1:0-1601 GCA_041745855.1 Lysobacterales bacterium
TAGCGCAGCCCCAGCGTGCGCGCCTGCACCCGGCGGCCGTCCAGCCACGCCTCCAGATCGGCATGCAGCGCGCGGGCACTGTCGTAGCGCAGCGCCGGCTGCTTTTCCAGGCACTGCATGATGATCCGTTCCAGCGCAGCATCGACTTGCGGCAGGCTCTGGCGCAACGACGGCGGATCCCGCTGCAGCACCGCCAGCAGCGTCCCGGCAGTGCTGTCGGCGACGAAAGGCGAGCGGTCCGCGACCAGTTCGTACAGCATCACACCCAGACTGAAGATGTCGCTGCGCCGGTCCACATCGCCGCGTCCGGCCGCCTGTTCGGGCGACAGATAGCCGGGCGTACCGATCACCTCGCCGGTGCCGGTCAGACGCGGGTCGGCCGCATCCAGCGCAACCCCGAAGTCCAGCACCATCGGCTGGCTGCGACCCTCATTGTCCTTGACCACCACCACATTGGCCGGCTTCAGATCGCGATGGACCAGGCCGGCACGGTGGGCCGCATGCACCGCATCGATGACCGGCAGCATCAGCGCCAGGCGCTCGCGCAGCGGTAGCGTTGCGGCGGCCTGGTCCAGCCGCTCGCCGTCGAGCAAGGGCATGACCGCACACGGCCGCCCCTGGTAGTCGATGATCTCGAAGATCGGCGCGATGTTCGGGTGGCGCAGACCGGTCTGGATCGCGACCTCACGGCGCAGCCGCTCGACCAGCGAGGGATCGTCCTGGTGCAGCAGTTTCAGCGCAACCTCGACCCCACGCTGCTGATCAAAGGCCCGCAGGATCCGGCTGCTGCCACCGCTGGCGATGGGAATGGCGGTCGAGAAGCGCATGCCGGCTACTATCCTGCAAGTTTCGTGTAGCCGCTACTGCATCCGTTCCCAGGCGCTCTCTCGGGGTCGGGGTCGGAATCGGTATCGGAATCGATCGATCTGTTGCCAGGCGTATCCGGCTCCCTCCTCGTGAATCGTGTCGCCACTCCGCCGCTCTTGATAGCTGCCTAGTACACCTTCAGTCGCTGGCGGGGCCGAAGCTCATGCCGTTGCTCTCGATTCCGATCCCGATCCCGATTCCGACCCCGACTCCCCCAGCGGCCATCTCCTTCGCTCTGCTTTCGCTCTGTTCGCTCTCCTTTGTGTCCTTTGTGGTCAATCCGCTCTTCCGCTCTTCGGCCATGACTCTCCTCGTCCGCGTCGGCCTCGCAACTCTCGTGAATGAAACTTCCGGGATATAGTCCTCCACGATGCGCGGCGGAGGCGATCGGGTGACCAGAGGAACTGCGATGCACGACATTGCACCGGGGAGCCCATGGCCTGGCGCCTGAACGTGGTGCGCGGGGCGCGACCGCAGCGCTTCCTGCTGCCGATGGGATCGGTGGTGCTGGGCAGCGCCGAGGACTGTGACCTGGTGCTGCTGGACCCGACCGTTTCGCGGCGCCATCTGCGTCTGAGCGTCGATGCCGATGGGGTCGAGGTCGAGGACCTGGGCTCGCGCAATGGCGCTGCCGTCGACGGCCGCCGACTGCAGGACAGGCAACGCTTGCACGAACACGCACGCCTGCGCATCGGCGACATCGAACTGCAGCTGAGCGAGGTCAGTGCGGCCGA
>JBGTIE010000077.1:0-1514 GCA_041745855.1 Lysobacterales bacterium
CAACCGCTGCTGGACGGGCTCGATCTGGGCGAGCCGTTCAATACGTGGTTGACCGGACAGCGCGCGCAGGTCGAGCAGCGCCTGCAGCACGCCGTAGAACAGGCCTTGGCAAATTGCCGGCGTTGCGGCGACAGCTTGGCGGAAGAACAGCTCCGGGCTGCATGGCGCCTGCGCGACGCCCCGGATGCATTGCCCGAAAGCGATCGACGGGTGCGTATCGCGGTGCTGCCGTTCCAATGGTCGGAGGCCGACGAGGCGCTGGGGCCTGTCGCGCATGGCCTGTTCGACGAGCTGGTCACCAGCCTGGGCAAGGCGCCGCAGCTGCTCGTCGCCGGACGAGCCTCGTCGCTGCTCGCCGGCAAGATGGAACGTACGCTGCCGCAGATCGCGCAGGCGCTGCATGTCTCGTATGTGCTGGAGGGCTCGATCCAGCGGCAGCAAGACGAGCTGCGCATTCACGTGGGTCTGGTTGATGGCGCATCGGGATTCGAGCACTGGTCACAGCGCTATTGCAGTGCCAGCGACGACCTTTTCACCCTCCAGGCGGAGATCGCCGGCGAGCTTACCCGTGAGCTTGGTGAGGCGCTTGGACGCAAGTTGCAGGCGCCTGGTCCCAGGCGCACGACCACCAGCAGGGCAGCCTACGAACTGTATCTGCAGGGCAGGGCGCTGACTGCGCGCGCCATCGGCGATGGTGTGCTGGCCAAGGCGGTGGAGTTGCTCGAGCGATCACTGCAGATCGACCCGGAGTTTGCGGCCTGCTGGACAGCCCTGGCCGAAGCCTATACCTACACCGCGGTCTACACGCCCTGTCTGGACCGGGTGGCCAAATCCCGGCGCATGGCCGACTGTGCGATGAAGGCGATTGCCCTGGATCCGCAGCAAGGCCATGCCCGCGCCATGCTCGGCATCCATCGCTGGACCGAGAACGATCCGGTCGGCGCGCTGGACCTTGCCCACGAGGCCTATCGTCTGGAACCCGACAATCCCGACGTCGTACTCAGGCTCGGTTCGTTCCTGCTTTACATCGGCCGCACCCGCGAGGCGCTGCCTTACATCGAGACGGCCATCGACCTCGATCCGTTCAACGGCCGCAACTTCGCGATGCTCTCGGTCGCCCATCTCAATCTGGGCGACATCGGCAAGGCCATTGCCGCCGGCCACCGCATGGTCGACCTCGGCCTGCCATCGATGTGGCTCGCCGTCGCCACCGCAGCCTCGGGCAACCACCAATTCGCGGTGGAGCAGTACTGGCAGACGCGGCTACTGATGAACACCGTGATCTTTCCGCCGGCGGGCACCAAGCCGCTGATCGGCTCGGCGTTGGACACCTATTGGCGGGTAGCCGCCAAGGGCGTTTGCAGCGGACGCGCAGTGCATCGTACGGTGTACTGCACCATGCTGAATTACCTGCACACCACGCTACCCGATCCCTGCGACACCAGCATCGTCGCCCCGGCGATCTGGATGGGCTACGCCAAGATGGTGTTCAAGACCCTCGGCACCCAGATCAC
>JBGTIE010000078.1:0-11109 GCA_041745855.1 Lysobacterales bacterium
CGACTACCAGGGACCGCTGCAATGGATCGCCGATGGCAGTGCGCTGATCGCCAGCGCCAATCGCCAGCCGGTCGAGGACCCCTTGGACAGCGAGCTCTACCGGATCGCGATTGCCGATGGCGCGGTGACGGCGCTGACCGATCGGGACGGTCCGGATCAGGCACCTGCCGTGTCGCCGGATGGCCGCTGGCTGGCCTGGCTGGGTTTCGATGATCGCGGCCTGGCTTCGCATCAGGCGCTCGTCCATGTGCGGCTGCTGGATGGCGGCGACACGCAGGTGCTGCTCGGCGATCTGGACCGGGCGATCGATGCGATTGCGTGGGACGCGCAGGGCAAAGGCTTGTATTACAGCTATGCCGATCACGGAGTCGACCATATCGCATGGGTCGCGCGCGATGGCCGCGAGCGGCGCGCGATCGCGAACGACTACGGTGGTACCGCGATGGGACGGCCCTATGGCGGCGGCAGCTTCCATGCCGCGGCGGGCGTGCTCGCCTACACCCGCGGCGACGCCATGCGTCCGGCCGATCTGGCGCTCATCGATGGCCGTGGCAAGACCCGCCGGCTGACCGCGCTGAATGAGGATCTGCTGCCTTACCGGCGTCTGGGCAAGGTCGAGGAACGCTGGTTCAGCTCCAGCGCCGACGGCCGCCAGATTCACGGCTGGCTGGTCAAGCCGCCGGGCTTCCAGTCCGACCGGGTCTATCCACTGCTGCTGGAGATCCACGGCGGACCACATGCCGACTACGGCCCGCGCTTTGCGCCCGAGACCCAGCTCTACGCGGCTGCCGGCTACCTGGTGCTGTATGTCAATCCGCGTGGCAGCACCAGCTACGGTGAGGAATTCACCAATCTGATCCAGAACGCCTATCCGGGGCAGGACTATGACGACCTGATGAGCGCGGTCGATGCAGTGATCGCCGAAGGCCAGGTTGATCCGGCGCGCCTGTTCGTCACCGGCGGCTCCGGCGGCGGTGTGCTGACCGCCTGGATCGTCGGCCACACCGAGCGCTTCCGTGCCGCGGTGGTGGCCAAGCCGGTGATCAACTGGATCAGCTTCAGCCTGACCGCCGATGCGTATCCGTTCTTCACCCGCTACTGGTTCCCGGCGCTGCCGTGGGAACAGCCCGAGCACTATCTGCAGCGCTCGCCGCTGATGCATGTGGGCAAGGTCCGTACACCGACCATGCTGATCACTGGCGAGGACGATCTGCGCACGCCGATCGGCGAATCCGAGCAGTACTACCAGGCGCTGCAACTGGCCGGCGTGCAGACCGCGATGGTGCGCATTCCGGGCGCCTCGCACGGCATCAACGCGCGGCCTAGTCACTTGATTACCCAGGTGCTGCACACGATTGGCTGGTTCCAGCGCTTCGATGTGGAGAACACTGCGTCGCCATGATCGGAGTAGCCCGGATTGCAATCCTGCTGATCGGAGTCAGCGCGCTGCTCAGCAGTTGCGGCGAGCCGCCCGATGCCGATCAGCGCCTGCTGGCAGACCGGCCTGTGGCGACCGAGCTGAACCGGATCCGCAAGGCACTCGGCGAGAACACGCCGTTGTCGACCGCAGAATACCAATGGCTCCGGGAGCTGCACAGCCGTCTTCCGGAGGCCGATCTGGTCCGCCAGAGCTATCAGGCGGCACTCATCCAGCGGGCCGATTGGGCCGCCCTGGAGCAGCTCTTGCTGGCGATACCCGAGTCTTCCCGATCGACCCAGGACCTGCGCAACCTGGTCAACGTGTATTTCAAGCAGGGCAAGTACGAGCAGCTGCTGCAGGCGGCAAAAGCGCTGCCGGCCGATGCCGACACGCTCGAACTGAACGAGCTGCTCGCGACCAGCGAGTACCGCCTGGGTAGGCTGGCGCAGGCGGCGGCGCGACTGGATCGACGCTGGGACGAGATCAGTGTGGCCAATCAGGCCTTGAGCATCAGCCTGCGTGGGCAGATCCACATGCGGCTGGGAGAGATGGTACAAGCGCGTGAACTGCTGACCCGCGCGTTGCAACTGTCCCCCTCGGACAAGACCACCCTGCTCGCGCTCAGTCGGCTGCACTACGTCGCCGGTGAACAGGCCGCGGCCGATACTCTGCGCGAGCGGGCCGACGCGGTGCAGGCGCAGATCACCGCGCAGGAACAACGGGCGATGCGGCAGGTGTCGCTGGTGAACGGCATGAAGGCAGACTGGGCCGCGCAGCGCTACCAACGGGTGATCGAGCAGGCAAGTGCCGCGCTGGAGATCGCCGACCCGACCCTGCGCCCGGTGCTGTACGAATACATTGCCGAATCGCATCAACGACTTGGACAGCCGGAGCAAGCCCGGGCCGCGCTGGCGGAAAGGGCAAAGGAGTTGCCATGAGCGTTGCCGGAGTGAGCGTTTCGAAGGGAGCCTTGCCGACGGGCCTTTGCTTGCTTAGCCTGCTGATCCTCGGTGGTTGCGGTCAGAACAATGACTCCGGCCAGCGCGCCGCACCGGTCGAGCCCGCCGTAGCTCCGGCGGCTGTGATCGATTTCATCGACGGCACGGAGGCAGCCGGCGTCCGCTTTCGCCACGTCGCCGGGCGCAGCGCGCACAAGCCAATGCCCGAGGTGATGGGAGGCGGAGTGGCGATTGCCGATTTCAATCGCGACGGCGCGCCGGACCTGCTGTTCGTCAACAGCGGGGCACTGGGCAATAGCGAGCGACCGCCGGGCGCGGAAAACCGGCTTTATCTGAACGACGGCGCAGGTCGCTTCACCGATGTCACCGAACAATGGAAGCTGCCCAGCCGTGGCTATGGCATGGGCGTGGCAATCGGTGATATCGACAACGATGGCTATCCGGACGTGCTGCTGACGCACTTCGACGGCGAGCTGATCCTGTTGCGCAACAGCGGTGGCGAGCGCTTCGTCGATGTCAGCGCCGAATCCGGTTTGCGCAGCGATGGGCGTTGGGGCACCAGCGCCGGATTCTTCGACCAGGACAACGACGGCTGGCTGGATCTGTATGTGGTGCGCTATCTGGAGCTGCCATTGCAGGATGCGCCGCAGTCCTATCGAAACGGCATCCTGACCTATCCCACGCCGCTGCTGTTTGCCGGCGTGCCGGACCAGTTCTGGCGCAATCTGGGTGACGGCCGCTTTGTCGATGCCAGCTCTGATCTGGGCATCAACCGCATCGCCGGCAAGGGCCTGGCGCTGGCGCTGGGGGACCTGGATCTGGATGGCAGGGCCGAGGTCTATGTGGCCAACGATACCGATGCCAACCAGCTCTGGACTTACAGTGGCGACGGCCGCTGGAAGGACATCGCCGCACTCGCCGGCGCCGCCTTCGACGAACAAGGGCGCGAAGAAGGCAGCATGGGGGCGGACTACTCTGATTTCGACGGCGACGGTCTGCCCGACATCACGGTGAGCAATTTCCAACTTGAGGTGACCAGTATCTATCGCCAGCGCGAGGGCATGCTCTTCACTGAAGTCTCGGACCTGGTCGGAGTGGGCCAGAGCTCACGTCAGCGCTTGAGTTTTGGAATCGACTTTTTTGACGTCAACAATGACGGCAACGAGGATCTGCTCGTAGCCAATGGCCATATCGAGGACAACATCCATCTGAACTCGGACACGGTGACTTTCCCGCAGCAGAACTCACTCTTTCGGAATCGGGGCGAGGGCCGTTTCATCGACATCAGCGATCAGGCCGGCCCGGCGCTGCGCGATGTGCAGGTCAGTCGCGGGCTGGCCAGTGGCGATCTGGATGGCGACGGCGCGCTCGATTTCGTCATCGTCAACAATGAGGGCACGGCCCAGATCGCCTTCAATCGATCACCGGCGATGGGCCGCTTCGTGACCCTCTGGCTGGAAGGCAGCACAGCCAATCGCAGTGCCATCGGTGCCCGCGCGGTGGCGCAGATCGGCGATCGAAGTATTCAACGGCAGGTGATGGGGGCGCAGAGCTACCTGTCGATCAGCGATTTCCGGCTCCATTTCGGACTGGGCAGCGCCGACCAGATCGACGCGCTGGAGATCCATTGGCCCGGGGGTGAAGTGCAGCAGACCGGCGCACTGGCACACGGCCAGCACTACTACATCCGGCAGGGCCAGGCCCCGCAGGCGTATAAGCCCGGGGCGGCGCAACTCCATCCCTGACGAAACTCGTACTCGTACTCAGTGCAACGGTACTCGTACTCGTACTCGGAAGCAGTGCGATGGCCGAGCTGATATCCCACCCTGAGCGGCCCGACGTCCAGGTTGCTTCGATCGAATCAACGAGAACAGAGACTGTTTCTGAGAACTCGGTCGAGTACGAGTACGAGTACCGCCATGCTGAGTACGAGTACGATCGCGCTGCCCAGCACCGACCCCGGAGCCGAACTCAAGCCCGACCCATGTACTCGCGGCTGTCGGTGTTGACGCGCAGGCGCTCACCGCTGGCGATGAACTCCGGTACCTGCACTTCCAGGCCAGTGGCAAAGCGCGCCGGCTTGGTCCGACCGGTGGCGCTGGCGCCCTTCATGAACGGCGCGGTTTCGACCACCTCCAGCTCGACCGACTGGGGCAGTTGGACGCCGACCGGCTGGTCGTCGATGACCAGCACGTAAAGGCCCTCGATACCGTCCTCGGTCAGGAACAAAGGCAGGTCGCCGACCTGATCCGGATCGAGCGTGTACTGGGTGTAGTCCTCGCCGTCCATGAAGACGTAGTTGTCACCATCCATGTAGGAATAGGTACTCGGCCGGCGCAACAACTCGGCGGTGTCCAGTTCGTCCTCGCCCTTGACGGTGATCTCGTAGCGGGTGCCTGGCGGCACGCTGTCGAGCTTGAAACGAAAGGTCCAGACCGCGCTGCGCGAGGTCGGCGCGCTCTTGTCGATGTCGCGGATGACCCAGGTCTTGCCGTCGTGGACGATGACGCCGCCACGCTTGAGTTCGTTTGCTTTCATTTCTGGTCGGGCTGCTGCAGGGGTGGCGCATTGTAGGGGGCGCGAGGCCGGACGCAATGGGTTTTGGAATCAGGGCTGAGGGCTGATCAGGGCTGTGTTTGGTGAGAGTCCAGGTCGCCCCGGGCCGGTGCGCCAATTCGCGCAAACATCGGCGACCTCGGTGTCGCCGGCTTTTCCTGACCCCTCAGCCCTCAGCCCTCAGCCCTGTGTTTGGAGAGTCCAGGTCGCCCCGAGTCGGTGCGCAAATTCGCGCATCAAACACCGGCGACCTCGATGTTGCCTCCTTTCCTGACCGACCCGTTTTCGCCTTTGCTCCGCATGGAGACGCGGCCGCCGGCGCGAAGAGGACCGGGACGAAAATCGCGGCTCAACGCGCGCCGGAACCGCGCTACTTCCAACCGAGGAGCCTTGTGCTTCGGACAACGGAACCCCGAGTTGTACTCGGGCAGGGGCGAAGCCCCTTTGTTCTTGCTCGTTCACTTGCACGAGTCCTCGGGCCGGTGCACATATTCGCGCAACAAACGCCGGCGACCTTGATGTTGCCTGCTTTTCCTGACCCCTCAGCCCTCAGCCCTCAGCCCTGTGTTTGGTGAGAGTCGGGCTGCACCAGTTCGGGTTCAGCCGGATCGCTGGTGGGTTCCGACGGTTCGTAGTCATCGTCCTCGTTCGCCTGGTCCGCCTTTTTGCCGGACGACTTGTCGACCGCGCGGCCGGGTACCCAGTAGACCTGCGGATCTTCCAGGTCCAGGCGCAAGGCGGTCAGTCGGCCACCCCAGACGCAGCCGGTGTCGATGCACCACACACCCAGGCCCTGGAACAGGCCCAGCGCCGACCAGTGGCCGGTCACCATGCGGAAATCCCGTGGCTTGGCGCCGGGCACCTCAAACCACGGGTAGAAGCCAACCGGCTGGGTGCCGGGCGCGCCCTTGGCCTCGAACTGGATCCGTCCTTGCGGGTCGACATAGCGCATGCGGGTGAAGATATTGATCGCCGCGCGCGTCCTCCGCAGCCCCTTGAGCTTGCGTGACCAGCCGGTCGGCTCGTTGCCGTACATCCGCAGCATGATCGACTTCCAGTCCTTTCCCTGCAGCTCACGCTCGACCCGCTGCGCATGCTGTTTGGCGGCGTCCAGGGTCCACTGCGGCGCGAGTCCTGCGTGCACGGCGACGAAGTTCAGTTCGGGATCGTGATGCAGCAGGGGTTGCCGACGGAGCCAGTCCAGCAGCTCCCGCGCGTCGTCCGCCTCAAGGATCCGGCGCAGGTCGGGGTTGCGCTGGCGCTGGCGTTCGGGCTTGACCTCCTGCGCAATCAGGTGCAGGTCGTGATTGCCCAGTACCACCACCGCCGCGTCACCCAACTGCTTGATAAAGCGAATGGTTTCCAGTGACTCGCCACCGCGGTTGACCAGATCACCTACGAACCAGAGCCGGTCGACGGCAGGGTCGAACTTCAGATGCGCGAGCAGTGCCTGCAGCCGCTCGAAGCACCCCTGTACATCACCGATGGCGTAGACGGCCATGTCAGCGACCGCCCGTCTGCGTGATCGGGAACAATGGACATACCTCGGAAAGCGCGTGGGGCGCGGATTATAGCCCCTTCAGTCAGGGCTGAGGACTGAGGGCTGAGGGGTCAGAACAGCAGTTCCAGTCGCCAGGGCCAGTGGCCAGTGAAGGGCAAGGGTCGGAGGGTGCGCGCAGGATGACGGTCAGCTTAGTGAACCGCATCGTCACGGCCCAGAAGAGCCGGGATACCTGCAGTTGTGCGCCGTGCTCTTGCTCTTGCGTAAAACGTAAAACCTATAACGGCTCCTCCCATCGCGAAGGATGCCGGTGAGCTCAGCGAACCTCATCGGACCTAGCGTCAGGGCACAGGCACCGGCCGCCAGATGCATTCAGGCAAGTGCGGCAAGATCGATCCCGAGCGGCCGCGGATCCTTTATTGGCTTGGTGTCAGACTTGAACCCTTGGTTCTTCGGACTTGACCCCCATGGTTCTTCGGCGGACCGCAAGGCAGGTTGTCTAGTCGTGAAGGATCGATAGCACACCCTCTTCATGATCCCAAACCACGATCCAGCTCGTGGAATGCAGAATTCGCGCACCGCTCCCGCCAAAGATCACGCCCACGGTTCCATCTGAGCACTCGGTAATATTCGAAGCCGTGACATCTTGCCTGCGCAGATTATATTTGAAAGCCAAGACATGAAATGCGAGGTCAACAAGCTCCGTATGCTGCTCCAACGGAGCGGCTTCGCAGATCGGTTCGGCGCTGAATGAAGAGACAACTGCTTGAAAAATCAAAGCTTCAATCATAACCCCACTCCGCACATCGTCGATACCGCCTTATTGCTTCCGAAACTGAAATCATATTTTCAGCTTCTTTAACGCAGTTGGGATCCGCGGAGAACTCGGAGAACTCGGCGGAGAACTCGGAGAACACGGCGAGAACACGGGACACACGAACTTTAGCGTACACCTCGTAAGCCGATTCCTACGCCATCTGCCGGCAAAGTCTGACGACCATTGCAGCCATCGGCTTACAGACAACGACGCCGACCCGCCCCAAGCTGTGCGCATGACCACCTCCCGCTCCGCCATCGTACCGCCCGGCTCCAACGGCTACTACCACTGCGTCTCGCGCTGTGTCCGCCGGTCATTCCTGTGCGGCGACGACAAACTGACTGGACGCAACTTCGATCACCGCCGCGGTTGGATTGTCGAGCGAATGAACGAGCTGGCGCAAATCTATGCGGTGCGCGTGCTGGCCTTCTCGGCGATGAGCAACCACATGCATCTGGCGCTGCAGTTCGATCCGGCGTGGGTCGAGGCCTGGACCGATCAGGAAGTCGCCGAGCGATGGAATCGGCTGTTCCGCAAGGCGAAGATGACCGAAGCGCAGCAGGCCGTGCGCATCCAGGAGTGGCTCACGCAGGACGGCAAGATCGCCAACATGCGCGAGCGGCTGGCCTCGGTCAGCGAGTTCATGAAATATTTGTCCCAGCCCATCGCCCTTCGCGCCAACATCGAAGACGACTGCAAGGGGAAGTTCTGGGAGAGTCGTTTCAAATGCCAGCGCCTGCTCGATGAAGCGGCGGTGCTGTCGGCCATGGTCTATGTCGATCTAAACCCCGTTCGCGCCGCTATGGCCAAGGACCTGGAAGACAGCGACTACACCTCGGTTCAGCAACGCATCCGCGAGACCGCGCGCATGCTCGGCAACGGCGGCGACCAGCTCGAAGCCGTCGCTGGCGTCCCCGGCACCGGCTCGCTGTCGATCAGCATCGCCCAATACCTCAATCTGGTCGACTGGACTGGTCGCCAGATGCATCCCGGCAAGCGCGGCAAGATCGATCCGGAACGACCGAGAATCCTCGACCGCCTTGGCCTGACCGATCACAGCTGGACCACTCAGGTCAAGGCAACCGAAAGCGACTTCTACCGCGTCATCGGCGCGGCGGATTCAATCATCGACCACGCCAAACGGGTTGGTCAGCGTTGGTTTCAGGGCTTGGGTGTCGCCCGCGAGCTCTGCAAGTTGAGACCGAAACCGGGCTGAGCTGCCCGGAAGGCCCCGAAAGCCCCGCCGGCCGTTTGGTTGGCGGGCACCTGTGGCGGGAACTCGCGGAACTGACGCCAGATTGTCGCAACGCGACCGAACCGCGTTACCGCAGCCCCGCAAACTGCCAGAACCCCCCACCACACATCGCATACCGCTGAACCGCGCCGGTCCTCGAAGATGGCTCGGGAAAATCCATGTGTCCCTGGTTGGTTTCCTGGTTGGTTTTCTCAACTTTCCAGAAATCCCCGTCTTCACAGCGCATACCGCTCAAACGCTGCGGTCCTCGAAGATGGCTCGGGAAAATCCATGTGTCCCTGGTTGGTTGCGTGTCCCTGGTTGGTTGCGTCCCTGGTTGGTTGCGTCGATCCGACCGATGCCGTCGTGGCTGTAGCTGACGATAAGCCCGCTGGGATAGGTCATCGTCAGGACGCGGTCGGCAAGATCATGGGTCCAGGCGGTGGTCAGCGTGATGCTGCCCTGGCGCTGGATCTTGCGGTACAGGTTGCCGCGGTGGTCGAAACAGAAGGTGGTGGTCCCTGAGTGGTCGCTGATCCGATTCACACGGCCGATGCGCGCGCTGCCCGAGGAGCAACCTAGCCCGGAAGCCGAGTCGCTTTGCGGGTTGTCGCTGGGCCGCACCAAGGCCGGTCGTCTGGTGACCTCGATTGTGCTCCGGCTGTCGGCGCTGAAAGGTGCGATCTGGGGTTTGCATCCGGTCTCGGCGTCACTCAGGGCATCTCCGCAGGGCTGGTTCCTTTAGAAGTGAACCATGGGAAATGCCGTGAACCCGTGCATAAAAAGCACCAAGACTGCGGCCGAGGCGACAAAGACGACAATTATCCAGCGCGTACTTAGGCGCCGTGACCAGTAAAGTAATCCGCGCGCGAACGATAGAGCAACTCCGTACGAAACAAAGGCGAGACCGATGCCCACATTCACCATCTGCACCATCCCATCGATCTCGCTCGGCCCTTTTGGTACTCTCAGGGTCGCCATTGCGCCGAGCATGAGAACGAACCAAGTTACTACCAAAACGACCCAGGACAAGAAAAAGGCGGACAGAAGGGAGAGAATGGGATTCATCTTCATAACAGAAAATCCGTGGCGTAGCAGACAGCAAGCGGATTATCGCGCATCCATTCAACTGTGGGCTTGTAGTAGTTGAAAAACAGATCATAGAGACTTGTGCCGGCCTCGGCGGCAGATCGACCGAACTGGACGGCGGGAGCCAGACCGATCGCCACTCCAACGATGAACTCCTTGGACACGCCAAGTTCGAGATCAATCATCTTGCGCTCGGTGCTGCACGGCTTCTCATCGATGCACTCGAGATTTCCGGTGATAGACGCCGTACCAAGGTAGCGCTCACCAAACAGTCCGACCGCAGGCGGCAGGACTCTGTAGAACTTCGGGCCAACCGAGCCTAGCGGCTTGATCGAGATGTCGGTCAATTTCGGCTCATTGTGCCACTTGGCGTCTGTCCAGAGCCCTGTGGGATCAAGATAGACGAGAGCACTTTGTAGGGCATACCCATAAGTCCCCAACCCACCCCTTAACCCAATCGGATCACTCTCCACATACCTCCCCGTCCCGGGCTCGTAATCGCGGAAGTAGTTGTAATGCAGTCCGCTGGTCGGATCATATTGCTGGCCGGGGTAGCGCAGGTCGAAGCGGAACTGGGTGCCGGATGGGGTGTCATTCGGTGCGTGTTCGCCGAAGACCGGGCCTAGCAGGTCCCAGTGCCAGAGCAGGGTGTTCTGGTTGTGGATGGTTCGCGGGGTGCCGAGGTGGTCGGGTTCGATTGGATAGACCACCCCGGCGCGGCGCACGCCGACGGGCAGGTCGTCCAGCCAGATCACCTCGCTGATCAGCGCGCCGTTGGAACCGTATTCACCGATCAAGCGACCGGCCTCGTCGTAGACGTAGTGGCTGATGTCGATGCCGATGGAAAAGCCGCTCTGACTCGGCGCCTGGCGGCGGACGCGCTCACCGCGGCCGTTGTAGCGGTAGGCAATCTCCTGGACCGCGCCACCGCCGCTGACCCAGACGGTTTCCATCCGCCCGCGGTGGTCGTATTCGTAGGATGCACCACAACAGCCGAAGGGACCACCGTTGTAAGACTTGCTGACCAGATTGCCGACTGCATCGAAGTGACGCGTTTCGCCGTCGTTGGGGGCTTCGGTAGGCGCGCCGGTGTAGCCCACATGGATCAGCCAATGGCTGCTGGACGGGTAGGTGTAATTGCCCAGATTCGGGCTGCCGGACGCGCCGACCTTGCTCAGTCGGTTGCCGGTGGCGTCATAGCTGAAGGACTCGAGCAGCACGTCGTTGCGATCCTGGACATCGGTGATCCGATACAGATCATCGTAGCCGATGTTGCGGTCCGATCCGTTGCCGCCACCTGTACCGAGCACTTCGCGACTCAGCCGGGTGATGTTGCCGGCGGCGTCGTGCTCGAAATAGGCGCGCAAACCGTCGTTGCGGGTGCCGCTGATCGAGGTGGTCCAGTAGTTCTGGTCGAAGTTGCGCAACTGGAAATGGCCGTCGCCGTAGTCGATGCGCTTGACTGGCCCGAAGGGTTCGTACAGCACCGCGCTGATCAACTGGCCATGGCTGGTGCCGGCGACGGTGGCGCCG
>JBGTIE010000079.1:0-9034 GCA_041745855.1 Lysobacterales bacterium
CGCCCGCGCTATGCCTCACTGCTCGTTCGTGTTCCTACGGTCGTGCCTTTGCTCCAGGCTTCTTTCAGCTCAGTCCCTCGCGGTCCCGGCCTTGCCCTTCGCTACGGTTGCTGTCAATGCTTCCGGTCATCACCTCTCAGATGACTAGTTCATGCCCATGCCGGGCACACGAGTGCGGCGACCTGCGCCGCTTTGGATGCTCATCCAGATCGAGCTGAACCCCGAGCCCGGGGCGCACAGTGCGCTGCGCTCCAGTCTCGGCGGGGCCATCACACCCTTCGCTCCAAGGCGCTACCGAGAGCATCCAAAGCGATGCGGAGCATCGCACTCCAAAGGGCCTGCGGCCCAAAAGCCGGCCTCGACGCCATCTGCGATGCGTGAGCAGGCGTCGGCCCGGCACCGCCAGGCGAGCGCCAGGGAGCCGCCCCAACGCATCTTTTCCTTGTTCGCAGCACCCGCCTTCCCTACACTCTCGGCCCCTCACGTGGGTCGTTAGCTCAGTTGGTAGAGCAGCGGACTTTTAATCCGTAGGTCGAAGGTTCGAATCCTTCACGACCCACCAGTCATTCAACACTTTGCGTAGGTCAGTCGACCTATGGATTGCGCACATGCTTGCCACGGAAACCGGGCCGGGCGCTGGCGGACAGACAGAGCGACAAACTTCGCCTACGAAGTGGCCGTCATCGAGCGGCTCGGTACAACGCTGGTTCCAGGGCCGCTCGTAGCCGATCCACGATGGAGGTCAATGGTTCGGGGGCAAGCTCGTTCTTTTTGAGGAACGCACGCCACAGCGCCTGCCGCGAAGGATCATGCGCGAACTCATCCGTGAGGCCGACCGGCAACTCGGCGGGCACGTCCATGCCACGACACTCGAAGGCAGCCATCGTCGCTTGGGTCAGCACATCGATGTCGAGGGTTTCGCGCTCCAGCAGCACCGACAGGTCGAAGTAGTCCTTCATCCGGCTGTTGGTCATGCCCAGCAGCGCGATGGCGTGGAGCTTCTCCGCAATGACGGAGTAGACGGGGTAGGTTCGCAGATGGGGTGCGGGCAGGTCGTCCAGCAGCACCGGATAAGTTGCATCGACAGGGCCGGGGGTCACGGCATCGCCGAAGCCGATGTCGATTTGCGTCTTGCACCTGGCCTTGGCCAGTTCGCTGCTGATGAGGATGCGTGCCCCTACATTCCCTGCGTCCTTGCGAATATCGTTGGCGACGACAGAGGTCGGGTCGAACACGATGCCGTCGTCGACCGGGACGCCGGCGATATCGTGGAAGGTCTTGGCCACGGATTCCAGATCGCTCGCGCCGAAGCCGAGCAGGTCGGCATCGCGCGTGGCCCGGTGCGGCATGTCGTACCAGAGCGTAAACAGCAGCGCACCCTTGAGCAGAAAGCGATCCGCGTGCGCGGACTGGCTTAAACGGTAGAGGATGCGCTCCAGCGCGAAGCGCACGAGCACCTGATTGAAGTCCGCACCCTGCGCCTTGGCGAGGTTGAGCAGGCGGGCGCGCACGGACGCCGCGACGTTGTTCATTCGACGGCCTCCAAATAGGGACGCATCACGTTGGCTACGCGACAGATCTTCGCGTAGCGCCACAGCTCGTCCGCCGTGACCTTGCGCTTGGCGCGCACGTCTTTCAGTGCCTCCAGCGCCACGTCCAGGCCGATCTTGTTGCGGTGCTTGAAGCAGTCCGCGACCGTCTTGGCCGCGCCGTAAACTCGTAGCTTCACGCCGTCGCGCAGATGCTCCTCGATGCCTGCCGTATGGACTTCGCCGGTCATCTGAACCATCTTGATCGGCGGGTAGTCGATTCGTGGCACATGGCTGCCGCGCGGCATGGCGATCCAGATTGCGCGCGGAAGTTGTGTGGTCAGCTCATGGAATTGCAGCGCCGTCAGCAGGCTGAACACGGCCTGCGGTACTTTGATGGCGATGGCCGCCAGGCTTTCATTCTCCGAGCCAGGATGGCTGGGCAGGCGATACAGACCGCGCCCGACCCTGTCCAGAAGGCCAGCGGCGGTCAGGCGCGTCAGGACGACGCGGGGCGCATCGATGGCGTCCAGATCGCTGGCGCGCAGGAGTCCCTTCTGGCTGGCCAGATCGAGGACGCGCTGAGTGTGCGTGTCGGCGTGCATGGTGAGGAGAATGTTCCGTTTATTCGTCTAATGCAATGTTTTGACGACAGAATGGAACAATCCTGTTCGGGACGGTTCCTCATTGCGAGACGCCTTTTACGGCCTGGAAATGCACACGGGCCCATAACCCTCATCATCGCGAGGGAGCCTAAGCGACCGCGGTGATCGCGTTTGCTTCTCCGAACAAGGAGCACTGGATTGCCGCGGCCCGCGCCGAATGGGTGCGCGTCGTTGATTGAAGATCGAGCGGCGCGGGTCTCGCAATGACGATGGGGTGGCTGCCATCGGACCGATTACTCGCGTCATTCGCTCTCTCCCGTTGGAGAAGCCGTCGCTGAATAATCAATGAGTTACAGCATGGGTTCATGGAGGGCCCGCGCCGCTCCATTCAGCGAAGTCCGATCCGGGACTTGCAAGCTGCCAGCGGCGGCGCTTGCGCAGGCAAGCCGCCGCAGTGTGCGCAAGCGCACCGCACTTAAAGCTGCCGGCGGGGAAAATGGGGCGCTAAACCCGCATGTGGAGCAAGCCATGAAAGCCATCCCTGCCATTCTGATCCTGAGCCTGTGTTGCCTCGGCAGCGGCATGGCTACTGGTCAGGATTCCAGCCATACCTACTTCGGTCCAGACGGGAACGTGACCGTGACCTATGGTCCGGCGCCACCGTTGCCGGATCAGGGTCGACCGGACTTCGATACGCTCGATCGCAATGGCGATGGGCGTTTGACGCTGGAAGAGGTGGAGTCGCACCGCTTGCTGCATAGCGATTTCATCTACGCCGATCGCAATCGGGATGGCTGGATCAGCCGGGCCGAGCTTAACCGCTGGAACTGAGTCGAGAGACTGCGGGTCGCGCCAAGGTGATTTCAGGCATTTGCCTCAGATCGCATTGAACCGCCTGGTCACGGCTGCAGCACCGGCCGCAGTTGCTCCAGCGCCCACTCCGGCAACGTAGTCAGCGAGTCGGCGACGCGCAGGCAGCGCCGGGCCAATTTGGCTTCGGGCTGCTTCAGATCGGGCACCAGCACGACCTGCATGCCGGCGGCCAGTGCCGCTTCGGCGCCGTGGTCGCTGTCTTCGAAGGCCAGGCACTGGCGAGGATCGACCCGCAGCCGGCTGGCGGCGAGCTGGTAGACCGCTGGATCGGGCTTGGCGCGCGCGACCTCGTCGCCACCGGCCCACGCATCCAGATGGCGCAACAGATCATGCCCGCCGAGCCGGTTCTCGATCTCTGCCACGAGCGAGGACGAAGCTACCCCGCAGGCAATGGCGTGGGCGCGCAGAAACTCCAGCAGCTCGCGCGCTCCCGGGCGCAGTTCCGGCCGAACCCGACCATTCGCCAGACGTAGGCCAATCTCCCGCCGAATCTCCCGCGCCGTTGACAGACCACCGACGGCCGCCGCAAGCACCTCGCCACACGCCACATCAACCAGGCCGATCGCCGGCGTCAGCTGTTCAACGCGCACTTCGATCCCCCGCCGCCCGGCTGCTGCAATCCATTCGGACACGAACAGCCGCTCGCTGTCGATCAGCAAGCCGTCCATATCGAAGATAGCGGTGGTCAGGGACATAGGGCTGAGGGCTGAGGGGATGCGATCGGACAGTGGAGCGTCGCGAAGCCGCCATTGTTCGTCAAGCACCTTGCTGGGGAGCTCTCCTCGGGGTCGGGGTCGGAATCGGTGTCGGAATCGATTTGTTTCGGCGTAACCCGGCCCTCCTCCTCGCGAACCGCGTACACCGCCCCACCGTTTTCCCGATCAGCACGATCCGTTCGAGTACGGCGGGGCTCCCTGCCAACGTCCTCGATGGCTGGCGGTGCACGGCTAGTGATACGTGGCCAAAACCCAGGTCAATGCCCTTGATGCCGATTCCGATTCCGATTCCGATTCCGACCCCGATTCCGACCCCGATTCCGACCCGGACTTCACACCTCTGCATCATTGTAAAGCGCCCCGCAGCCCTGGGCCCTGGGCCCTGGGCCCTGGGCCCTATGCCCTGGGCCCTGCTCTCCCGCAATTCAAGCTAAACTCCCGCCATTCCCTGCTGACGAGGGCTGCCACCGGTTTGCGGTGCGGCCGGTGAGAGCTCATGCCCAAGCGTAGCGACATCAAAAGCATCCTGATCATCGGCGCCGGACCGATCGTCATCGGCCAGGCCTGTGAGTTCGACTACTCCGGTGCCCAGGCCTGCAAGGCGCTGCGCGAGGAGGGTTACCGGGTGGTGCTGGTCAACAGCAATCCGGCAACGATCATGACCGACCCGGAGATGGCCGATGCGACCTATATCGAGCCGCTGACCTGGCAGACGGTGGCGCAGATCATCGCCAAGGAGAAGCCGGACGCGCTGCTGCCGACGATGGGCGGTCAGACCGCGCTCAACTGCGCCCTCGACCTGGCCGACAACGGCGTGCTGGCCGAGCACGGCGTGGAGCTGATCGGCGCATCGAAGGAAGCGATCCGGCTGGCCGAGGACCGCGCACTGTTCCGCGACGCGATGGTCGAGATCGGGCTGGACGTGCCGCGCGCGGCGATCGCGCGCAACATGGATCAGGCGATGCAGATCCAGGCCGACGTCGGTTATCCAACGATCATCCGGCCCAGCTTTACCCTCGGAGGCTCGGGCGGTGGCATCGCCTACAACCGCGAGGAATTCGTCGAGATCGTCCAGCGGGGGCTGGATCTGTCGCCGGTTCGCGAGGTGCTGGTCGAGGAATCGGTGCTCGGCTGGAAAGAGTTCGAGATGGAGGTCGTGCGCGATCAGGCCGACAACTGCATCATCGTCTGCTCGATCGAGAACTTCGATCCGATGGGAGTGCACACCGGCGATTCGATCACGGTGGCGCCGGCGCTGACCCTGACCGACAAGGAATACCAGGTCCTGCGCGATGCCTCGCTCGCGGTGCTGCGCAAGGTCGGCGTGGACACGGGCGGTTCGAACGTGCAGTTCGGGATCAATGCCGAGGATGGCCGGGTCGTGGTCATCGAGATGAATCCGCGGGTTTCGCGATCCTCGGCATTGGCGAGCAAGGCCACCGGCTTTCCGATCGCCAAGGTCGCGGCCAAGCTGGCGGTCGGCTACACGCTGGACGAACTGCGCAACGAGATCACCGGCGGCGCGACACCGGCCTCCTTCGAACCGACCATCGACTACGTGGTCACCAAGATTCCGCGTTTTGCGTTCGAGAAGTTCCCCGCCGCCGATTCCCGCCTGACCACCCAGATGAAGTCGGTGGGCGAAGTGATGGCGATCGGCCGGACCTTCCAGGAATCGCTACAGAAGGCCCTGCGCGGACTGGAAACCGGCAGTGAGGGCCTGGACGAGCGGCTGCGCGCCGAGGACCCGGAACAAGCCCGGTTGGAATTGGTACGTCAGCTGCGCGAGCCGGGCCCGGATCGCGTTTACTGGGTCGCCGAGGCGATGCGCAACGGCATGAGTATGGAAGACGTCCATACGCTGACCCGGATTGACCCCTGGTTCCTGACCGAGATCGAGGACCTGATCATTACCGAAGCTGAGGTGCGGGCGGCCGGTCTGGCGGCGCTTGACGGCGAGCGTATGCGCGAGCTCAAGCGCAAGGGCTTCGCCGATGCCCGGTTGGCCCGGCTGACCGGCACCGACGAGGCGGCAATCCGCCAGTTGCGGCGCGCACTGGGCGTGCGGCCGGTGTACAAACGGGTCGATTCCTGCGCGGCCGAGTTCGCCACCAGCACCGCCTACCTGTACTCCACTTACGAGAGCGAGTGCGAGGCCGAGCCCACTGACCGGCGCAAGGTGATGGTGCTCGGCGGCGGCCCCAACCGCATTGGCCAGGGCATCGAGTTCGATTATTGCTGCGTGCACGCCGCGCTGGCGCTGCGTGACGACGGTTTTGAAACGATCATGGTCAACTGCAACCCGGAGACGGTCTCGACCGATTTCGATACCTCCGACCGCCTCTACTTCGAGCCGCTCACGCTCGAGGATGTGCTGGAGATTGCCGAGGTCGAAAAGCCGATCGGGGTGGTCGTGCAGTACGGGGGCCAGACCCCGCTGAAGCTGGCCCGGGCGCTGGAGAAGGCCGGCGTGCCGATCGTCGGCACCTCCCCAGATTCCATCGATCTGGCCGAGGACCGCGAACGCTTCCAGAAGCTGGTCGAGAGGCTGGGCCTGAAGCAACCGCCGAACCGCACCGCGCGAGCGGCGGACGAGGCGGTCGTGCTGGCGCGCGAGATCGGCTATCCGTTGGTCGTGCGGCCGTCCTATGTGCTCGGCGGGCGGGCGATGGAGATCGTCTACGGCGAGTCCGACCTGCGTCGCTACATGACTGATGCGGTGAAGGTCTCGAACGATTCGCCGGTATTGCTGGATCGCTTTCTGGACAGCGCCATCGAAGTCGACGTCGACTGCATCGGCGACCGCCTCGGCAAGGTCATGATCGGCGGCGTGATGGAGCATATCGAGGAGGCCGGCGTGCATTCCGGCGACAGCTCTTGCTGCCTGCCGCCGTTTTCGCTCAGTCGCGAGGTCCAGGACGAATTGCGCCGCCAGGTCACGATGCTGGCGCGCGAGCTGAAAGTGATCGGCCTGATGAACACCCAGTTCGCGATCCAGGGCGAGGACATCTATATCCTGGAGGTCAACCCGCGCGCCTCGCGCACGGTACCTTTCGTTGCCAAGGCGACCGGCGTTGCATTAGCGAAGATCGCCGCGCGCTGCATGCTGGGCAAGACGCTCGCCGAGATCGGCATGACTGCCGAGGTGATCCCGGATTACTACTCGGTCAAGGAGCCGATCTTCCCCTTCGTCAAGTTCCAGGGGGTCGACCCGCAACTGGGACCGGAAATGCGGTCGACCGGCGAGGTCATGGGGGTCGGCCGCTCCTTCGGCGCCGCCTTCTCCAAGGCCCAACTGGCAGCCGGCAACAAGACGCCGCCGGTAGGTCGGGCCTTCCTGTCGGTGCGGGATGCCGACAAGGCGCGTTTGCTGCCGCTGGGTCGACAACTGATCGAACGCGGATATAAGCTGGTCGCGACCAGCGGCACCGCGGCGGCGCTGAATGCGGCCGGCGTGGAGTGCCAGCGAGTCAACAAGGTGGCCGAAGGGCGACCGCACGTGGTGGATCTGATCAAGAGTGACGAGATCACATTCATCATCAACACCACCGAAGGCCGGCAGGCGATCGCCGACTCCTTCTCGATCCGGCGCGAGGCCTTGCAGCACCGGGTGGTCTACTCGACCACGCTGACCGGCGCACGGGCGATACTCGGCACCCTTGACCACCAGCAGGAGCAGCCGGTGTACTCGCTGGAAGAGTTGCATGGAGAAATCGCCAGTCAGGATGCCAGGCGCGCGTTACCGGTCGAGGACTGAGATACTCGGGCCAGGTGACGGAACGAAAGCCGGCATCAAAGCAGCCGGCCTGCAATCACACTATCAGCCGGGTGGAGCGAATCATCACGCCCACCCTTGCCTATGGAGACGAGCGAGTCATGAAGCGATCACCGCTGACCACAAGAGGCGCCCAGGCGCTGCGTAGCGAACTGGAGCACCTGAAAAGCGTGGTCCGGCCGCGCATCATCGCCGCCATCGCGGAGGCGCGCGCGCATGGCGACCTGAAGGAGAACGCCGAGTATCACGCCGCGCGTGAGCAGCAGAGCTTCAGTGAGGGTCGCATCAACGAGTTGGAGAACACGCTCGCCTCGGCTGAAGTGATCGATGTCAGCAAGCTCAATCCGGGCAGCCGGATCGTATTCGGCGCGCTGGTCGAGCTGATGGAGCTGCACACCGAGCAAACTGTGCGCTATCAGATCGTGGGCGATCTGGAAGCCGACATCAAGCAGAGCCGGATTTCGGTCAGCTCGCCGGTCGGACGCGCCTTGATCGGCAAGAACGAGGGCGACACGGTCGACATCCAGACCCCCAGCGGGATCAAGAGCTACGAGATCATGGGGGTGGAGTACGAGGGGTGAGGGTGCGCCCGAACTGTTTCTGGCGCGGATTCTGATATGGGCTCGCGAATGGATTGCTCAGGGCCCAGGGCCCAGGGCACAGGGCCCAGAAGAGCGGGTTTGTCGCATGCCGGTGTGATCCGGTTCCTGAGGAAGCCGGCGTTCCTCGTCCGAGATGCACGGTCGCGAGCCTTCCTCGTCATTGCGAGCCGCCTTTTTGGGACCCGAAATGCACACTGGTCTTGAACCCTCGTCATTGCGAAGGAGCCCAAGCGACTGCGGCAATCGCGTTTGCTTCTCCGAACAAGGAGCACTGGATTGCCGCAGCCCACGCCGAAAGGGTGCACGTCTACGATTGGAGATCGAGCGGCGTGGGCCTCGCAATGACGATGGGGTGGCTATCATCGGACCGATTTCTCGCGTCACTCGCTCTGTCCGCGTCGAAGAAGGCTGGCGCTTGGGATTCAATGAGTTACGCCATTGGTTCATAGAGAGCCGCCTTCTTGGGACCCGAAATGCACACGCGCCTTGAATCTTCGTCATTGCGAAGGAGCCTAAGCGACTGCGGCAATCGATTTTGCTTCTCCGTACAAGGAGCGCTGGATTGCCGCGGTCGCTTAGGCTCCCTCGCAATGACAAGGGATATCTCGGAATTCCATGCCTGAGCCCTTGCCAGCCGAACCCGCATCAGCCGCCGCATCCACGGCGAAGGAGTCGCGCGAACGCTGGCTCCTACCCGCCCTGCCCGCCCTGGTCCGCGGTGCTGACGGCGCGGACTGGCGGCGCTGGTTGGGTCGGGCGACGCGACTGGCGGACGGTGGTTTTGGTCCGCGCCACGCACTGGCGGATGCGCTAGGACAGCCGCTGCCACAATTGCCCTGGGTCCATTCGCAGGCCCGGGCTGACCTGCCAGCCGCGCTGGCCGACACCGCCGTGTTCCGTGCCGACCGAATCCGGACCCGCGTCGATGGCTTAG
>JBGTIE010000080.1:0-3980 GCA_041745855.1 Lysobacterales bacterium
GTGGCGCGACGATGACCACGCTGGGCGCCCTGAGCAGCCTGCGTGTATGCCGCCGCGCCGAAAGCCTGCCGGAGCCAACTCTGCTCGAACAGCCGCCGCTGGCCGCCGGCGGTTGGGAACGGCTGGAAGGCATGCGGGTGCGGATCGAGGCGCCGCTGACCGTCATCGATCAGGGTCTGCTGTTCCGTCGCGGCCAATTGGTGCTCTCCTTCAGCGGCCGTCAATGGCAACCCACCGAGCTCGAAGCTCCCGGCGAGGCGACGCGGCTGTTGGCGGCGCGCAACGAGGCCAACCGGATCGTCATCGATGATGCGAGCCTGGCCGAGGCACCGGAGCGAATCGACTATCTGGACGCGTGGCCACGCCCCGACCGACCGCTGCGGATCGGCAGCACCCTGAACCTCGTCAGTGGTGTCCTCGATCAGCGTGAAGGTCAGTATCGGATCTATCCGGAGGCATCGCTGCGGATCCAGCAGGCGCCTCGGCCGGAGAAGCCGCCAGAGGTCAACGGTCGACTGCGGCTGGCCAGCTTCAACCTGCAGAACTACTTCAACGGCGACGGGCAGGGCGGCGCCTTCCCGACCGAGCGCGGTGCCGCCAGCGGGCAGGAATACGAGCGCCAGCGCGACAAGTTGCTGGTCGCGTTAGCGGCGCTGGATGCCGATCTGTACGCCCTGCAGGAAGTCGAGAACGATGGCTTCGAGCCCGACTCCGCGCTGGCCGACCTGAGCGGGGCGCTTGACCGGCGAGGTGGCCGACAGCGCGACTACGCGCTGCTGCGGCCGACTTCCGACCGTCTCGGCGAAGACCAGATCACGGTGGGGCTGATCCATGACCGTAGAACCCTGGTAGCGGTCGGCGACGCTGCCGTCCTGAACGATCCCCCTTTCGATGAGGACCGTCCAGCACTGGCTCAGCGCCTGCGCGAGCTGGCCAGCGGCGCCGAATTCACCGCGGTGGTGGTGCACTTCAAGAGCAAGGGTGGCTGTCAGGACGCCATCGGCGACGATGTCGACCAGACGGACGGGCAGGGCTGTTTCAATCATCGCCGCAGCCAGGCCGCGCGCGTGCTCGCGAACTGGCTGGCCGGGGATCCGACCGGTCAGGGTACCGACAATCAGGTCCTGCTGGGCGATTTCAACGCCTACGCCCGCGAGGATCCGATCCGCCTGCTGGAGGAAGCTGGCTATCAGCGCGCCGGCGCCGATGCGGCGAACTACACCTATGTCTTTCGCGGCTCGGCTGGCAGTCTGGATCATGCCCTGCTGAGCGTCGATCTTGCGCCGCAACTGGCGGGCTTTGGCGTCTGGCACATCAACGCCGACGAGCTGGTCGAGGCCGACTACAAGCTCGACGGCCGCAGTCGCGAGGCACGCCGGCTGTATCAGGCCGAGCCCTGGCGCAGCTCCGACCACGACCCGCTGCTGCTGGGTCTGGATCTGCAACCACCGCTCGAACCCGCCGCAGATATGCTATGAGCTGGCACGAGCACGGTCAGCAGAGCCTGCTTGCCGGCCCGGTCGGCGTGCTGGAGGCGCGCTATGGTCGGCCGGACGGTGACCTGAAAGGCGTCGCGGTGATCTGCCATCCGCACCCGCTGTTCGCCGGCACTATGGACAACAAGGTCGTGACCACGCTGGAGAAAGTCTTTCTGGCCCGCCACTGCGGCACGCTGTGCTTCAATTTCCGCGGCGTCGGAGAGTCCGCCGGCGCCCACGACGAGGCCCGCGGCGAGATCGATGATCTGGCCGCGGTGGTCGAACACGCGCGCCTGCTGGAGCCCGAGCTGCCGCTGTGGCTGGCCGGCTTCTCCTTCGGTAGCTATGTGGCCGCCGCACTGGCCGAGCAATCCGCGCCACGAGGCCTGGTCACGGTGGCGCCGCCGGTCAGTCGCTGGGGCTATGCCGGTCTGGGCCCGGTCGATTGCCCGTGGTGGGTGGCGCAGGGCGACGCCGATGACGTGGTCGACCCGCAGGCCGTGTTCAGCTACGTGGCCGCGCGCCCGGAACGACCGCATCTGATTCGACTCGATGGCGCCGGCCACTTCTTCCACGGCCGCCTGATCGAGCTGCGCGATCGGCTGTTGGCCGCGTTGGAGGAGGACTCTCCGGCGTGATCGAAGGGGCGCCACTGTCACCGCTGGCGGCCTACGACCAGGGAATCGATGCGGGACGCTGGCAGGACGATCATCATCAGCGGATTGCGGTCACCGAACTGGAGCGGCTCTATTACGCGCTGCTGGCCGATTCCGGCGAAGGGGTCTTCTCACGCGTGCTGGCCCGCTTCCAGAAACCGCGTGCGGTCCAGGGCCTGTACCTGTGGGGCGGCGTCGGTCGCGGCAAGACCTTCCTGATGGATCTGTTCTACGAAAGCCTGCCGCTGACCCGCAAGCTGCGCCTGCACTTCCATCGCTTCATGGGCAAGGTACAGCGCGAGCTGGCGCAGTTGCGCGATCAGTCCGATCCATTGGCGACGGTTGCCGACCGCTTCGCCTCCGGGGCGCGCGTGCTCTGCTTTGACGAATTCTTCGTCGCCGACATTGGCGATGCGATGATCCTGGGGCGCCTGCTCGAGCACCTGCTGGAGCGCGGCGTGACGCTGGTTGCGACCAGCAATGTGGCGCCAGCGGGGCTGTACCGGGACGGCCTGCAGCGGGCCCGCTTCCTGCCCGCGATCGAGCTGCTGGAGCAGCACTGCCAGGTACTGCAGCTGGACTCGCCGACCGACTACCGGCTGCGCGCGTTGACCAGTGCGCCGCTCTACCTGCATCCGGATAGTGCCGGCAGCGAGGCGGCGCTGGGCCGCTTCTTCGACCAGGTCGCCCCGGGCGGCGCGGTCGAGGGCATGCCATTGACGGTTGAGGGACGGACCATCCCGACCCGCCGCCGTGCCGACGGGGTGGTGTGGTTTGATTTCAGCGATCTGTGCGAAGGACCGCGCGCGGCGGCCGACTATATCGAGATCGCGCGCAGCTTCAACACCGTGCTGATCTCAGCCGTGCCGGCGCTGGGCGATCACAACAACGACGCCAGCCGCCGCTTCATGACCCTGGTCGACGAGTTCTACGACCGCCGCGTCAATCTGGTCCTGTCCGCGGCGGTCGAAGCAACAGCCCTGTACCAGGGCGACCGCCTCGCCTTCGAGTTCCAGCGCACGGTCAGCCGCCTGATCGAGATGCAGACCGCGGAGTATCTGGCCGAAGCGCATCGCGCTTGAAGTTGCGGTCCACGGGTGCGAGTCAAAATGATGTGGGTGTGATGATTCGCGGCGGGCACCGGCTATCGTCGATGATCCTGCTCGTACTCGTACTCGTACTCGTACTCGAAAGCACCGACCCTGATGCCATCGAGTACGAGTACCGCGATGCTGAGTACGAGTACGACCCCGCTGTCGACCTGTAGCGGGCGACCGTCGCGGTTCCATCCTTGCCCGGCCACTGGCGCGGTGCTCTTGTTCTCTCTGCTTCCTCCGCGTCTCCCCCCTGCTCTTCTGACCCTCAGCCCTCAGCCCTCAGCCCTGTAAAACGCTGCAGATCCTCGGCTTCGTCCAGATCCTCGGCCAGAACCGGTGCGCTGACACTGCGAAGCTTCGCTTCGGCGCGCAAAAGCGCACGCGCGCCTTGATCGCCATCGAGTTGCAGCAGCCTCTCCCGCCAGGAACACGGCAGGATCGCCGGCACGCCGCAGGTGTCGGCATAGGCCGAAGCCACCGCTCGGCTCGGATCGGCCTGCCAAAGGCGCAGCAGTGCGTCCAGATGAGCGTCGTCCAGGCCGGGTTGGTCGACCAGCAGGACCAGCCAGCCGGTGCCGACCAGCTGGCTCGCGGCGATCGCTGCGGCCAATGAGCAGCCCATGCCGCCAGCCGGCGCAATGACCAGCCGCAGTGGCGGCGTCGAAGGCTGTGGTAGCGCCGGCATGGGTGAGCGGTCAGTGGCCGCTCGCACCAGCAGCAACTCGGCCGGTCTGGTGGCAGCCGCCAGC
>JBGTIE010000081.1:0-17545 GCA_041745855.1 Lysobacterales bacterium
GCGGGCGAACGTCGAGGTTTCATCCTTGCCCGGGCATGGCGCGGTGCTCTTGCTCTCTTTGCGGCCTCCGCGTCCGCGTAAGCTGCTCTTCGCTGTTGATATCGAAGTCCGCCTGACCACATCAGTTTGACTCGCACCCCCCAGTCCCTCCCAAGGCAACGCCTGCACAGCGCAAGTAGTAGACTGCCGCCCATGACCTGTACCCGAACGACTCGATGACCCAGTGCGGTGAGCAAGGCCACAGGCACGGCCCGGAAGAGATCCTGCTGTCCGCCGAGCAGGCCTGCAAACGCTCGGGGCTGCGCCTGACCGACATCCGGCGCCAGGTGCTCAGCCTGATCGCGCAGGATTCCAGGCCGATCAAGGCCTATGACCTGATGGCACAGTTAGGTGGTGAGCGGGGCAAGCCGACGGCGCCTCCGACGATCTACCGCGCGCTTGAGTTTCTGCTCGAGCACGGCTTCATTCATCGGATCGAGTCGCTCAACGCCTACGTGACCTGCCCCCATCCGACCACCTCCCATCGGACCCAGTTCCTGATCTGCGATCGTTGCCAGAGCACGATCGAGTTGGAAGACGTCGAACTCAGTCGGCGGCTCGGTGAGTCGGCGCGGGAACAGGGTTTCAAGCCGATGCGCGAGCTGATCGAGGTGCACGGCATCTGTCGGGAATGTCAGCGCCATGGTCGCTAACTGCGCTCGGCGGCTAGCGTTGCTGTCTGGGCTGGGCCTGCTTGCTGGCGTGCCCGGTGCGGCCCAGGAGCCAGCGGAAGCGGAACCGGCGGGCACTGCCGCGGCGGCGCTGACCAGGCCGGTCCCGGAACTGAACCCGGCACAGGACCGTGGCGAGGCGAGCCTGCTCGATGACCACGAAGGCTTTGATGCCAGAACCGGCGGTCCAACAGTGATCGGCGGGCCCGGCAGCCTTATCCTGCTCGGACGCGACATCGGACCCGGTGAGAGCCGGACCCTGCAATGGAGCGCCGGTCAGAGCTTCGTCGGGACCTCGATGCAGACCCCGGTCGTGGTCATACGCGGCTTGCTCCCGGGGCCCACTCTGTGCCTGACCGCCGGGATCCACGGCGACGAGCTGAACGGCATCGAAGTCGTGCGGCGGGTGCTTGCGCGGACCAAGCCGGACGAGTTGGCCGGCACCCTGATCGGTGTGCCGATCGTCAATCTGGCCGGATTCTCGCGCGGCTCGCGCTATCTGCCTGACCGGCGCGACCTGAACCGCTTCTTTCCTGGTCGGACCACTGGCAGTTCGGCCTCCCGAATCGCCTACAGCTTCTTCAACGAGATCGTCCGTCACTGCGATGCGCTGGTGGATTTCCACACTGGCTCCTTCGAGCGCACCAACCTGCCGCAGGTCCGCGGCGATCTGCGCCTGCCCTCGGTGCTGGAGATGACCCGTGGTTTCGGCGCGACCTCGGTGCTGCACTCGCCCGGATCCCACGGCATGCTGCGGCGCGCCGCCACCGATGCAGGCATACCGGCGGTGACCTTCGAGCTGGGTGCGCCGATCCGGCTCCAGCCCGAAGAGATCGAGCACGGCGTGCACGCGATGGAGACGCTGCTGTACAAGCTCGGCATTGCGCGGCGGGCCAGGCTCTGGCGCGAGCCGCAGCCGGTCTTCTACGACGCCAAGTGGGTGCGGGTGTCGACCGGCGGCTTCTTCTTCACCAGCGTCAGCCTGGGTGAATCGATCCGCGCCGGTCAGCGGCTGGGGCGAGTCGTCGACCCGTTCAGCGAGTTCAGCACCGAGGTCATCTCGCCGGTGCGCGGGCGGGTGCTGGGGATGGCCCTCAATCAGGTCGTGATGCCCGGCTTTGCTGCCTTCAACCTGGGCGTGGAAACCTCCGAGGTGCAGGCCGTGCTGGACGCCAAGGTGCGCAAACCGACCGCCGAGGAGATGATCGACCTGGAGCGGGTGGACGAGGCCGACCCGGAGCAGGACGAACTGGATCGGGAAGGCACTGCCGAAACGGCTGACGACGACCGCGAAAACGACTAGCGCGGAAATACCCGGCAATCTCGAAGCTTGCGGCACTCCCTGACCCCTCAGCCCTCAGCCCTCAGCCCTAAAAGGCTAGCGCCCCGTCTCCAGTCGTGGCCGCTGCTGCAGGGTCAGCTGCGCTTCGAAAGGGACGCCGCCGCGCAGGCCTTCGAGCCGCAGCGGGCTTAACGGTGCCTTGCTCGCTTCCAGTTCCCGCACTTGCGCCAGGCTGGTCACATGCTCGCCGTCCAGTCGCAACAGCAGGTCGCCGGGGCGCATTCCGGCCCGTCCGGCCGGCCCGGCCTGGTGCACCTGCGCGACCTGCAGCACCGGCCTGACTTCGCCCGACAGGGTGTTGCGCAACTCGGCTTCAATGAACTCCAGTCCCAACCAGCCGCGGGTGACGAAGCCCTGCTCGACGATCTGCTCGAGCACCCGGGCCGCGATCGAGTACGGAATCGCGAATCCGATACCTTCGGCGCCGACCGCGCGCGGCAGATTGGCTGTGTTGATCCCGATCAGCTGGCCTTCGACATCGATCAGCGCGCCCCCTGAGTTGCCTGTATTGATCGCCGCATCGGTCTGGATGAAGCTCTCGTAAGTGCTCAGGTTCAGCCGTGATCTTCCGGTCGCGCTGACGATTCCCATCGTCACGGTCTGGCCTATGCCGAAGGGATTGCCGATCGCCAGCACCACATCGCCGATGCGCACCGTGTCGGCCGGTGCGAAACTGATGACCGGCAGATTCCTGCCATCGATCTTGAGCACCGCAAGGTCCGTATCCGGATCACTACCGACGATTTCGGCGCGGGTGATGCGGCCGTCCCACAGCACCGCCTGGATCTCGACTGCGGCGCTGATCACGTGGTGATTGGTCAACATGTAGCCGTCATCGGTCACGATCACCGCCGATCCGAGGCTTTGTTCGAGTCGATGACGCGGGCGGCCGGTCGGGCTCATGCCCATGAAGCGCTCGGCAAGCGGGCTGCCGGTCTGCGGCCGAGACTCGGCGATCAGCTTGGTCGCATAGATGTTGACCACCGCCGGCGCGGCCAGCGCGACGGCGTCGGCATAGGATTCGACGTGCCCCGTGGTTGCGCGTGGGCGGTCCGACGACGAGCTGTTGCCGCGAAAGATCAGCACCAGGAAGGCAATGGCCAGTCCCAGAGTGCCCCAGCGCAGAAGGAAATCCAGGTGCTGCTGCATCGACGATTGCTTCCATTCCCCCGTTGTGGGGACATGAATCGATTGTCCGGGCCTTCGGCCATCCTGTAAACTCGTCGGCTTGGGGAAAGCACACCGAACGATTTCGTCTTAAACACCGGAGTGGTAAATGGCCCAGCAGCCAGCCGATCCCGGGCGTCGCCGTTTCCTCACTGTCACGACTGCGGTCGTCGGTGGTGTGGGCGTAGTGGCCGCCGCGGTACCTTTCTTGAGTGCCTGGAAGCCGAGCGCGCGCGCGGTCGCCGCGGGGGCGCCAGTCATCATCGATATCAGCCGCCTGAAGGTCGGCAGTCAGCAGATCGTGCAATGGCGCAAACGGCCGGTCTGGGTCGTTCGCCGCACGCCCGATCTGCTCGGCGCGCTGGCCGGCGAGACCGACCGGCTGAAGGATCCGGGCAGCGATATGATCGATCAGCAACCGAACTACGCGAAGAACGAGTACCGTTCGCTGCGGCCGGACGTGCTGGTGCTGGTCGGTTCCTGCACCCATCTGGGCTGCTCGCCGAAATACCATCCCGAAATGCAACCGGCGGCCTGGGACGAGCAGTGGAAGGGCGGCTTCTTCTGTCCCTGCCACAACTCCAAGTTCGACATGGCCGGGCGCGTCTACCAAGGTTCGCCGGCGCCGACCAATCTGGTCGTGCCGCCGTATCACTTTGTCGATGACAACACCATCGTGGTCGGCGTCGACCCAGTGCAGGAGGTTGCCTGATGGCCGGGGAGCGCACGTCCACTGCAACCGGCCTGCTCGGCTGGGTCGATCAGCGCCTGCCGGTGGTCGATTTCTGGAACAAGCACGTCGGCGAGTACTACGCGCCGAAGAACTTCAATGTCTGGTACTACTTCGGCTCGCTCGCAATGCTGATGCTGGTCAACCAGATCGTCACCGGCATCTGGCTGACGATGCACTACAAGCCGAGCGAAACCGAAGCCTTCGCCTCGGTCGAGTACATCATGCGTGATGTGCCGTGGGGCTGGCTGATCCGCTACATGCACTCGACCGGTGCCTCCTTCTTCTTCATCGTCGTCTACCTGCACATGTTCCGCGGTCTGATCTACGGCTCCTACCAGAAGCCGCGCGAACTGATCTGGGTGCTGGGCATGCTGATCTTCCTGACCCTGATGGCCGAAGCCTTCCTCGGCTACGTGCTGCCGTGGGGCCAGATGTCATTCTGGGGTGCGCAGGTGATCGTGTCGCTGTTCGGTGCGATCCCGATGATCGGGCCGGGGCTGGTGGAGTGGATCCAGGGTGACTTCCTGCCCTCGGACGCCACCCTCAACCGCTTCTTCGCGCTGCACGTGATCGCGATGCCGCTGGCGATCCTGCTGCTGGTGGTGCTGCATCTGGCTGCACTGCACGAAGTGGGCTCCAACAATCCCGATGGCGTGGAAATCAAGAAGAAGAAAGACGCCGCCGGCAAGCCGCTCGATGGCATTCCCTTCCATCCGTACTACACGGTCAAGGACTTGTTCGGCGCCGGCGTGCTGCTGGTCCTGTTCGCCGCGGTGATCTTCTTCGAGCCCACCTTCGGCGGGCTGTTCCTGGAGCACGACAACTTCATCGAGGCCAATCCGCTGGTGACCCCGGAGCACATCAAGCCGGTCTGGTATTTCACGCCCTATTACGCGATGTTGCGGGCGATACCGGACAAGCTCTTCGGGGTTGTGGTGATGGGTGCGGCGGTGATGATCATGTTCCTGCTGCCCTGGCTGGACCGCAGCCCGGTACGCTCGATCCGCTATCGCGGACCGCTGACCAAGGCGGCGGTGGCGATCTTCGTCGTTTCCTTCGTCGGTCTGGCCTGGCTCGGATCGCAGCCCGGCAGCATATTGCAGACACTGATGGCGCAGATCCTGACCGCGGTGTACTTCCTCTTCTTCCTCGCGATGCCGTTCTTCACGGCGATCGACAAGGTTCAGCCAGTTCCGGAACGGGTGACGATGCATGATTAGGTCGATCTTTTCTCTCCGGACCCGAGCTCTCCGGACTGGCGCTCTCTTGGCAGGACTGCTGTTCACGGTCAACCTGTACGCTGCCGGCGGCGATGTACTGCTGGCCCAGGCTGAGGCCAAAGTCAGTGACCAGGCCAGCCTGCAGCGTGGTGCCCAGCTGTACTTCAACTACTGTGCAGGCTGTCACAGCATCCAGTACATGCGCTACGGCCGTATCGCCACGGATCTGGAGCTTAGCGAAGACCAGTTGATGAACAATCTGGTCTTTACCGACGCCAAGCCTGGCGACCTGGTCCTGACCGCGATGAACAACGGGGCCTCGGAATGGTTCGGCGCGCCGCCGCCGGATCTGTCGTTGACTGCGCGTGCGCGCGGGGTCGACTGGATCTACAGTTATCTGAAGGCCTTTTACGTCGACCCCGATCGCCCGTTGGGCTGGAACAACACGGTATTTGCCGATGCCAGCATGCCGCACGTGCTGTGGGAACGGCAGGGCATCCAGGGGCTGGCCACAAGCAATGACGCCGAGTCGGGTGGATACAAGCGCCTGGAAGACCAGTTTCAGCTGCTGTCGAATGGATCGCGCACGGCGGCCGAATACGATCAGGACGTGCGCGACATCGCCAACTTCCTGCAATACGTCGGAGAGCCCGCGGTGCTCCAGCGTGAGCGTTATGGCATCTGGGTGATCTTCTACCTGCTGGTGCTGACCGGACTGCTGTACCTGCTCAAGCACGAGTACTGGCGCGACGTGCACTAGGCCGGAATTTCGTCGCGAATGAGCGCGGGATCACCGTCGGTGCTAGCCTTGCAGCATCATGTGGTGGGGAGGAGAGGAGGCAATGGCACCTCCGGGACCGCGGGCACGTCATGCGCTGACGCTCTATACCAGTCCGGACCAGCTTTCCTGTCATCTGGTGAGACTGGTGCTGGCGGTCAAGGGACTGCCGCATGATCGAGTCGTGGTGGACAACCTGCGCACGCGCGATGAGTTGGAGCAGTACAACGCGCTAGGTTCGCTGCCGACCCTGGTCGAGCGTGACGTGGTGCTGTACACACCGGGCGTCATTGCCGAGTACATCGATGAGCGCTTCCCGCACCCGCCGCTGCTGCCGAGTGATCCGCTCGGCCGGGCACGCACCCGCCTGACCGTGCATCGGGTTGCCGAGGAGTGGGGTGAGCCACTGGGCCAGTTGCTGGCCGGCGGCGCCGGCAGCGACGATGCCGTGCGCGAGGATCTACGCAAGGCTTTGCAGGGCAGCAATGATCTGTTCCGGGTGGCCAAGTATTTTCTCAGCCCGGAATTCAGCCTGTCCGATTGTGGCTTGTTGCCGATCCTGTGGCGCTTGTCGGCGGCGTCGATCAAGCTGCAGGGAGCAGACGCCATGGCCAAGTACGCCGAGCGTCTGTTCGGTACGCCGTTCTTCGAGCGTAGCCTGACCGATGCGGAGCGGCGCATGGCGCCGTCCTGAAGGCTTGACGCCGTCCCCATTGCAGGGCTCAATCGCGAGCGCCCAGGAGTCCACCCAATGACATCGACCAGACCCTATCTGCTGCGCGCTCTCTATCAATGGGTGCTCGACAATGATTGCACGCCGCATGTCCTGATCGATGCCTCCATCGACGGCGTTCAGGTACCTTCATCAGTGGTCAAGGATGGCCAGGTGGTGCTCAACATTTCACCCACTGCGGTGGCCCATCTGGATCTGGGCAACGACGAGCTGAGCCTGAATGCGCGCTTCGGTGGCGTCAGTCAGCGGGTCAGGGCGCCGGTGGGGGCGATCCTGGCGCTGTATGCGCGTGAGAATGGCCAGGGCATGATGTTTCCACCAGAGTCGGCCGAGGCCGCGCAGGAAGGCGCCGACCAGGCCGATGCCGACACGAGCGTTGCCTCGTTCCCGCCGGCACGGGGCAAGCCGAGCCTGAAGATCGTCAAGTAGATCGTTGTCATGATGCTGCTGCAATTGTCCGCCCTGCTGCTGATGGCAGTGGGCGCGCTTGCATTCGTCGCCTACCGGCGCGACGTGGAGCAGGCGACCTTCCGCATCGCCCGCGTCTGCCAGCAGGAAGGACTGCAATGGCTGGACCAGTCGGTGCGGCTGGAGCGGTTGCGCGGCAGCTGGCGCAACGGCCTGCTGTGGACCCGCGACTACGGTTTCGATTGCAGCGGCGATCGCGCCAACCGCTGGCACGGCGCCGCCCGCTTCGAAGGGCACCGCCTGCTGTGGGTCGTGCTAGATACCCCGGACGGGCGGGTGTATCTGGACTCCGCAGGCTGACGTTGTTCACTTCGTTGGTGGGTGCCAGTCATTCTGGTGGTTCGGAAGGGTTAAGTGGTTTTCAGGGCCCAGGGCCGAGCAGGTCAAGAGCCTTTCGAGGCTGGATCGACCACGGCCAAGATCAAGCAACCGCTTGGCTCCGAACTCGCCTCAAGACGGGCTCTTGACTGGGCCCTGGGCCCTGGGCCCTTAAAAGCTGGGCCCTCGAATCCATGCAGACCATCACCGCAACACGTGGGCGGCCGAATCTCCGTCGGTACCGGCCGTGACCGGAACCACCGCTCCATGCGACCATCGCCCGCTCACGCAAAACCGAGTAGCCCCATGAGCGAAACTGTCGACAGCGATGCCGCCCGCGACGCCGCCAGCAAAGCCGCCCGAGACGCCGCCCGTCTGACCCGAAATATCCTGTGGGCGCTGGTGTTCGGCGCGGCCTTCGGGTTGCTCCTGCATTTCGTGGCGCCGACCACCCCTTGGGTCCAGACCTACATCCTCGACGGGGCACTGAAGCTGATTGGCGGGCTGTTCCGCAATGGCCTGCAGCTGCTGGTCGTGCCGCTGGTGTTCTTCTCGCTCACCGCCGGGACAGCCTCGCTGCGTGATCCGGCCAGCCTGGGCCGGCTCGGCTACAAGACCATGGGGCTGTACATCCTGACTACGCTGATGGCGGTAAGCATGGCGCTGTTCCTGGCTACCCTGCTTCAGCCCGGCGCGGGCATGGTAGCCGAGGGCGCGGCTTTCACGCCGCCGCCGGCGCCGCCGGTATTGGACGTGTTCCTCGGCATGGTCACGAAGAACCCGGTCGATGCGCTGGCCCAGGGCAACATGCTGCAGATCATCGTGTTTTCGATCATGCTCGGAATAGCGCTGGTGATGGCGGGGGAGGCGGGCGAGCGCGCCACCGCCCAGGTCCAGGACTGGAATCACGTGGTCCTGCAACTGGTGACCATCATCATGAAATTCGCCCCGATCGGCGTGTTCGCGCTGCTCGCCTCAGCAGTGGCGGAATTGGGCTTCGAAACCCTCGGCAAGCTGCTCAACTACGTCCTGCTGCTTGGCTTTTGCCTGTTGCTGCAACTACTGGTGGTCTATCCGCTGTTGCTGCGCTTCATTGGCGGCCTCAGTCCGCTGCCCTGGCTGCGCAAGATGCGCGAGATCTGGGCCTTCGCTTTCTCCACCTCGTCAAGCAACGCCACCATCCCGGTCACCCTGCGGGTGGTCAAGCAGCGGCTGGGCGCGAACAACCGGGTGGCGTCCTTCACTGTGCCGCTCGGCGCGACGATCAACATGGACGGCACCGCCATTATGCAGGGCGTGGCGACCGCCTTCATTGCCCAGCTCTATGGCGTCGATTTGACCTTGATGCAACTGGTTACCGTGGTCGGCATGGCGACCCTGGCTTCGATCGGCACCGCCGGCGTGCCCAGCGCCGGCATGATCATGCTGGCTTCGGTCTTGACTCAGGTGGGCCTGCCGGTGGAAGGCATCGCGATCGTGCTAAGCGTGGACCGACTGCTCGATATGGCACGGACCCTCGTCAACGTCTCCGGCGACGCCGCGGTCAGCTGCATCGTCGCGCGCAGCGAGGGGCAGCTGGATGAGGCGGTGTACCACGGAGCATAGGGCATAGGGCTGAGGGTCAGAAGAGCAGGGCCCAGGGCTCAGGGCCCAGGGCCCAGAAGAGCAGGGCTCAGGGCCCAGGGCCCAGAAGAGCAGGGCTCGCGGCATAGTTGCGGTTGTGCCGCGTAGGATGTCGGTGAGCTCCGCGAACCGCATCAAGGGGTTCCGCCCTACCTCAAACCCTCGTCATTGCGAAGGAGCCCAAGCGACTGCGGCAATCGCGGTTGCCTCTCCGAACGAGGAGCACTGGATTGCCGCGGGCCTCTCCATGAACCCATATCGTAAGCCATTGATTTACGGAAGTGCCGGGACCATGACCCATGTGCATTGCCAGATCGAAGAAGGCGCTCGGAAGAAGAACCATTCTCACGCGGAGAAGCGGAGGTCGCGGAGAGAGCTTTCAAGAGAACAATCTGTCATCAGGCGTCGTGAACCCTCAGGCGTAGTGAACGCGGCTCAAGACTGCTGTTCGCATTATGCGTTTTGATCTTGCTCTTCCTCCGCGTCCTCCGCGTCTCCGCGTGAGACCGCTCTTGCTGGTTCATGGCCCGTGTGCATTTTCAGGCCGGAAAAGGGGCCTCGCGATGACGATGCAGCGATGCGAAGCCAGCAGTCGGGGGCGGAATCGGAATCGAGAGCGGAATCGAGGGCGGCATGGATCGATTCCGATACCGATTCCGACCCCGACCCCGAGGTGAGCTCCCTGACGAGGACCCTCAGTCTGATACAGACGGCACGCTGGTCGCCCCGGATCCGGCCTCCCGCGTTGACGGCAACCCTCGCTGGGTCAGCAGATACACCGCAAAGCTCGCCAGCCAGTGGCCCCCTGCGTAGTGCTCGTCGCTGACTCCGGTCAGTCCGGACACTGCGTGTTCCGTGGCGCTGGCAAGCAGCGCGTCTCGGCGTGGATCGTTAGCTGGCAGGCCGGCGGCGATGCCTTCGAGCATCCAGGCGCGGCTCAGATTGAGGCCGTCTATATGCGACAGCTTGCCATCGCTGCGGTCGGTGACGGTGGCGACAGGCAGCCAGCCGGTGGTGCCGATGGTCGGCAGGAAGGCCTGCAGCCAGGCCACGAAGGCGGGGCCCTGCAAGACCCGCCGCATGAAGTCGGCTTCGGCCAGACAAGGTGACAGGAAGTCATGGCCGGAGGGCTCGTAGCTCAATGGACAATCGCGATCCTGGCGATAGAAGCGTTGCGCTGCGTCGTTCAACAACTGTTTCAACTCACTGTTGCCGACGGTCTCCGCGTAGTCCCAGATCAGGCCGAATGCGAAGGCGGTCTGGAAATGCTCGCCGCCACGGATCGGATAGTGCAGTTTGGGCAGCCAGTCGTTCAATCGGCCCAGCGCAACGGCTTCCAGCGGTCGCAGATGCTCGCGCCAGGTCCGAGCCTGATCATCGTCCCATTGTTCCAACTCGGCAATTAGTTGCAGCAGCCAGGCCAGGCCGTAAGGACGCTCGAAGCCGGCGCGGTCCGGGTGGGCCATATAGGCGGCCTCGCGCCGCAAGGCATCCTCGGTCAGATTGGCCGCCAGGGCGGCGCGTGCGGCCGGTGCGTAGCTCGCATCAGGATGAAGCCGGGTCAACCGCACCAGCAGCCAGTGTCCGTGCACCGCCGAGTGCCAGTCATAGCAGCCGTAGAAAGCCGGGGTCAGTTCGCGTGGCGGCGCGACATCGGCATCGCCCGTCATGACGTGGCGAATCTGGTTCGGGTACTCGCGCTGCACGCACGCCAGAGCCAGCGCGACGAAGCGGGCATCGCGGTCAGCGTCGGCATCGGCATCGGCGATTCGTGCGGTCAGCGGGAGGCTCATCGAAAGTGTCGCCAGCAGAAGCAGCAATCGAAGGATCATGGACGAATCGCTCCAGCATGGGGAGCCCCGCAGCATAGCGAACTGTGGGCGGGGCCGGGCAAGCTGGGCCATGCGCCGATAACGCACGGCGTGCGTGGCGAAGTGGTTCAGCTGCAGTAGGAAGCCGCCAGTTTCCAGGTTGAAAACGGTGAGATGCAAGAAGCGACAAGAGCAGGTAACCACAAAGGACACGAAGGTGGTCATTCAGCTCTTCAGCACTTCCGCTCTCCAGACCTGCCTTGTCAACTCCGGCTGCTGGGCGCTAGATTGCCTGACTCTCCAGTCGCGGACCCTGGCGCATGCACGAACTGTCGATCATCGTCCACGGCGCCAGTGGCCGGATGGGACGCGAAGTGTTGGCACTGGTGGACAGCGCGTCCGATCTGGATCTGGCCGCAAGCTTGCCTGGCAGGTGGCCGGAGGCCCCATCGGCGCGCAGTGTCGTGGTCGATTTCAGCCTGCCGGCGGCTCTGCCATCGTTGGTCGAGCGCTGCCGCGCCTTGCGTCTGCCCCTGGTTAGCGGCACCACCGGTCTGGATGAAGTACAGCGCGCCCAACTGCATGATCTGGCGGAGGTAGTACCGGTGCTGCGGGCCCCAAACTTTTCCCTCGGCGTGGCGCTGCTGAAGCTCGCGCTGGCCGAGTTGGCGCGCCGCCTGCCGGCAAACTGGGACGCGGCGATCGTCGATCTTCATCATCGCCACAAGCGCGACGCACCCTCGGGAACGGCCAGAGCGCTGGCACACCTGATCGACCAGCAGCGCCCGCCGGGGTCCGGTGCGACCGATATCGTCAGCGCCCGGCTGGGCGAGATCAATGGCGAGCATCGATTGATCCTCGCCGGCGCCAGCGAGCGCATCGAACTGCTGCATCATGCCGACCACCGGCGGCTGTTTGCGGAAGGGGCGCTGCATGCGGCCCGTTGGCTAGTCGGTCGTGCACCGGGTTGGTATGAATTCGAGCAAACGATCGCGTAAGCTTGCGCGCGCCGCGCTCGGCCCCGCCTAATGACGATCGGAATTGACCATGCTCAAGATCAAGAAGATGTTGTGGTGCCTGCTGTTGCTCGCGAGCATGCCCGCCCACGCGGCGTGGGAAGTCGGCGGTGGTTTTGCGGATGAGGTGCTGAGCGAGACATCCAGCACCGCGCACGTGGCCTATGTGCAGACCGGCGGCCGCTTCGAGCACGTGTACACCCTCGCTTACGTCCCCGGACGGGAAAGTCTGGAGCGCGGCAGAATTTCCCCGGGCACCGCGGTGCTGCTGTACACGACCCGCTTCAGCTGGCGTCAGTTCTATTTCGGCTCCGGTTTCGGACTGGCCAGCAAGAAGGACAGCGTCGCCCTGTCGAGCTACTACCAGTTCACCCAGGCGCTGGGCTGGAAGATCAACCCTAACTGGATCTTCGAAATCCGACACATCTCCAATAACGGATTTGAAGGGCGCAACATCGGGGAGAATCTGGTGACTTTGAGTTATCGATTCGACTGAGGGTCTAGGGCTGAGGGCTGAGAAGTCAAGATTGCTGGATTGATGCGGCGCTATGCTTCGAGCTATCGGTGTGGCTTGGCAGGCAGGGCCCAGGGCCCAGGGCTCAGGGCTCAGGGCCCAGGGCTCAGGGCTCAGGGCCCAGGGCCCAGGGCCCAGAAGAGCTGGATCCCTGCTGTACGAAGTCCTTGCTCTTGTGACCCCTCAGCCCTCAGCCCTGATCCAAACACCAGGCCGACCGCATGCCCGAAACCCGTCGCCCCCTGATCATCGCCCACCGTGGAGCCAGTGGCGACCGGCCGGAGCATAGTCTGGCTGCGCATGCGCTGGCGATCGAGCAGGGCTGCGATGTCATCGAGCCCGATCTGGTGTTCTCGGCCGATGGCGAGTTGCTGGTGCGGCATGATCTGGGGCTGGCGCGCAGCACCGATGTCGCCAGCCGAACGGACTTTGCCGACCGTGCTGTGGAGGTCGATGGTCAGCCGGACTGGTTGGCCGCCGATCTGGACTGCGCCGAGTTGCAGCAGTTGCGCTGTCGTGAGCCGTGGCCGCAACGCAGTCATGCGCGCGATGGGCACTATCGGCTGATCCGTCTCGCCGACCTGCTCGATCTGGCCGCCAGCGAGTCGCTACGCCGGGGTCGCCGGATCGTGGTCTATCCGGAAACCAAGCACCCAGCCTGGCATCGCCAACTCGGCCACGACTTCGTCAGCGCGCTGGCTACGGTATTTCGCGACCGCGGAATCGAGGGGGCGGACGCACCGGTCTGGCTGCAATCCTTCGAGTGGGACGTGCTGGACGCGCTGAAGGCGGCGACCGGCCTGCGCTGTTTCGCCCTGATCGATCAGTCGACAGAATTCCGGCCGGCCGATCTGCACGGCCGATACAGTGGTGTGGGAATCGCCAAGCAGCGCATCGATCCGCGTACTGACGAGGGCCGCCGCTTGCTGACCGAACTGACCGACCGCGATCTGGCCGTTCACGCCTGGACCTTCAGATACGACGTGCCCGGCGCGGGCTGGGTGAATGCCGAGGAGGAACTGGGCGCCTATCTGCAACTGCCCCTTGAAGCGCTGTTCTGCGATTTTCCCGGTCGTGCGCGTGCACTGGCCAAGGCGCTCGATTGTGGGGCGAAAGTGCCGGATCGGGGCTGAGCGAGAGGGCACAGGGCCCAGAAAGTCAAGAGCCGCCATCTGCCGTACGCGCCTTGGATTGGCTCTGACTGGGCCCTGGGCCCTGAGCCCTGGGCCCTCGGATCCACTCAGATCCCTCACTATGCCGCCGACTCGCACCCCACCCGAGCCGCCCCCTATGCCCTGAGCCACAATGAAGGCACAATCACCGGGTCGCCTTGCGTCGATCGGGGAGTGCGCTCATGAGCAACATCGACTTCAACTCCTTTCTGAAGTTGATGGTCCACAAGAAAGCATCGGACCTGTTCATCACTGCGGGCGTGCCACCTTCGATGAAGGTGCACGGACGCATCGCGCCAATCACCCAGACCATCCTGTCACCGCAGCAAAGCCGCGATCTGGTGCTCAGCGTGATGACGCCCGGTCAGCGCGAGGAGTTTGAAAAGACCCATGAGTGCCAGTTCGCGATCAGCCTGCAGGGGGTCGGACGCTTTCGTGTGAGCTGCTTTTATCAGCGCAACCAGGTCGGCATGGTGTTGCGCCGGATCGAGACCAAGATCCCGACCATCGATGAGCTCAGCCTGCCGCCGATCATCAAGTCGCTGGCAATGACCAAGCGCGGTCTGATCGTCTTCGTCGGCGCGACCGGCACCGGTAAATCGACCTCGCTGGCGGCGATGGTGGGCTATCGCAACCAGAACTCCACCGGTCACATCATCAGCATCGAGGACCCGATCGAATTCGTTCACAAGCACGAAGGCTGCATCATCACCCAGCGCGAAGTGGGCATCGACACCGATACCTTCGCCGATGCGCTGAAGAACACGCTGCGGCAGGCGCCGGACGTGATCATGATCGGTGAGGTGCGAACGCGCGAGACGATGGAGCACGCGATCACCTTCTCCGAGACGGGCCATCTGTGCCTGTGCACCCTGCACGCGAACAATGCCAACCAGGCCATCGACCGCATCCTGCATTTCTTCCCGGAGGATCGCCGGCCGCAGTTGTTGATGGACATGTCGCTGAATCTGAAGGGCATCGTCGCGCAGCAACTGATTCCTACTCCGGACGGCCGTGGCCGGCGGGTTGCGATGGAAGTGCTGCTGGGCACGCCGCTGGTGCAGGACTACATCCGCCAGGGCGACGTGCACAAGCTCAAGGACGTGATGAAGGAATCGACCAACCTGGGCATGCGCACCTTCGACCAAAGCCTGTTCGAGTTGTACCAGGCCGGCGAGATCAGCTACGAAGACGCACTCCGCCACGCCGACAGCGCCAACGAAGTCCGGCTGCGGATCAAGCTGGCCCAGGGCGGCGACGCCCATACGCTGTCGGCCGGGATGGAAGGGGTGGAGCTGATCGAGCAGTAGTTGGAGCAGGGCCCAGGGCTCAGGGCCCAGGGCTCAGGGCATGAGCCCTCGCGAGGCCCGGGAACTCATCTCGGGGTCGGGGTCGGAATCGGTATCGGAATCGATCCTTTCCCGGCGTACCGAAGTCTGCATCGCCACGATTCAATCGAGTGCGGCGGTACACCCTGCCGACGTTGTTGATGACTGCCCGGTACGCGGCTAGTCGTCGGTGGCGAAACCCAATTCCGCTCTCGATTCCGATTCCGATTCCGATTCCGACCCCGACCCTGCCTCCTACTGGCTACTGGAACTGGCCACTGGAGTTGCTCCACGCCCCTCGATCATCAGCTCTCCGCCGAGCGCCGCCTCCTCAACCACCGCCAGCGCCAGATAGCGCTCGCCGTCTTTCTGCGCTTCGACCACTTCGCCAACGTTGCGGTCGCCTTGCAGCACGCTGGCGGCCGTTGCCGGTGCTGGCAACGGACCGCTTAGCAGGCAGGTGACCCGTTTGCTGCGCCCGAGGTAATGGGTGCGGGCAACGATCTCCTGGCCCGGATAGCAGCCCTTCCTGACGCTGACTGAACCCAGTTCGAGCAGGCCCAGCGGTTGTGGCAGATGGCGATCGCTGCTGGTGGCGGTGATCAGGGGTAGCAGCGCGCGCAGGCGGGCCAGGCTCATTCCTGCTTCAAGGGTCCCGGCAGGGTCGTCGGCATGATTGGACCTTGGCGCGGCGCCCACCAGCAGATCCAGACTCCAGCCCGGCACCACCGAAATCAGGCGCACGCCGTCATTGTTCGGCTCGATCGCGCCATGGCCGGAGGCCGCAGCAGCATCAGCGACAACCGGGCGGCGGGGCACCGGGATCGACTCGATCGTCAACTTGCTGCGCAGCAGGTAGCGGCGCAGATGGGTGGCGATGAGGTCGTGCAGGTCGGAGGGAAGCAGCCACAGCCAGCGTTGGTCGGCGACCCGCGCCAGCGGCGCATGGGCCATTACCCGGCCCTTCAATGAGAGCAGCGCGGCCCAGCGCCACTGCCCGGGATCGGTCCGGGCCAGATCGGTCGCCAGTTGCGCCTGCAGAAAGCGGCCGGAATCGGCACCATCAAACTGCAGCAGTTGCGCGGACATGAGTAGGCCTTTGGCGAATCGGGCCTGGCAGTCTAGCCTTGAACCGGCTCGCGATAGTGACAGCCGTTGTCGGCGGTAGCGCGTCGAACGGGCGTTTCAGCAGGATCGTGGCCCAGGGCCCAGGGCCCAGGGCCCAGGGCCTAGGGCCCAGGGCTCAGGGCCCAGCGGATCAAGAGCCGCTTCGAGACCGCGTTAGCTCGAAGGTGCCGGCCCAGCAGCGGCGACGGGCCGCGCGGTGGGCCATTGGTGTCTGGGTGGGGAGGCGAGGCCGCGCCAGTCGGCGACGGCAGGCCTCCTTGCTGGAAATCAGGCAGAAACCCGGAGTTGCTGCCAGAGCAACGTCAGGCGGTCCTTGGCCCAGAGCTTTTCTTTCTTCAGGGTATGCAGCGCGAGATCTTCGATGGGGTTCACACCCAGTTCGGCATCGGTGACTTGCTTGTCCAGTTCACGGTGACGGAGCAGCAGGCGCTTGAACTCGTCATTGCGCTCCATCAGATCCTGAACATCTTCTTGCCGCTGGTCTTCGAACATACCAACCCTCCTGTGTACTGATTCGACTGGATTGACTTGGATTTGCCCAGCCAGGCGCACCCGATCCGGGCTGGATCGAGCTGAACTGGCAAAGGCCGGTGGCCGGCATCATGGCCGGGCTCGCGGTTGAACTCACCCTCGCTGGGAGTGCGGCCGCGCAAAGGCTGCGGCGGTTTGTGAACGTTGCGAGGGCGACGCGACATGCGGGGTGTATTTCCTCCTGACGCAGGTCGAACTTACTCCCTTCCGGTCGGGCTGGCAATCGGCCTGGGAGCGATAGGGGGAGTCACGCTGTGGGGATAACCGATCTCAGGAGTCGGGAGTCAGGAGTCGGGAGTCGGGAGTAACGGCAAGAGCCAAAGCGACAGCCACAAAGCTCTGCGGCAGGAGCTTTGACGGCGCGCAAACTGCCGCCACCGAAGTGCACGCGCGTACATCAGCGAACTGGTCCACGATCCGCACTCCCGACTCCCGACTCCCGACTCCCGACTCCCGACTCGGGCAGTGGCAGCGTGGTTCAGTGCACCTGCGCCTTCGCTCCCCTTCGAACCAGCGCGCAAGCTACTCGCGCGCGCCCTCGATGACGATCTCGACTCGCCGATTGCGTGCCCGACCTTCAGCCGTGTCGTTGCTGGCAATCGGTTGTGACTCGCCGAATCCGGTTGCGCTGATGCGACCCGGGTCGGCGCCCTGCGCGATCAACGCTTCGCGTACCGAGCGAGCCCGGCGCTCGGACAGGGCCAGGTTGGCATCGTCCGGTCCGCTGCTGTCGGTATGGCCCTCGATGCTGACCGCGCGCTCCGGATGGCGCGCCAACACATCGATCACTGCGCCCAGATTGTCTCGGGCGGCGACCGCCAGGTCGGCCTGACCAGCGGCGAAGAAGACGTCGCCCAGCGTGATCACCAGTCCGCGGGTGCTTGGTACGGCGCGGATCGTCGCCAGTTGCTGACGCAGGCTGATGGTCTGGGCCGAGGCGAGTTCCGCCTCGC
>JBGTIE010000082.1:0-11318 GCA_041745855.1 Lysobacterales bacterium
GACCGGACCGCGAGCGATGCCCGTCGCGGCGCTGGCCGCCGCCTTGCGCGCGGCCGGTGCTCGGGTGTGGATGGAAGGGGATCGTGGTCCACAGCAGGTGTGGAAAGAGGCGATGCGACTGGCTGTTGAGCAGGGGGGGAGCCTGATCGGCTTTGGCTCGTTTTTGCTGGTGGCGGACATGCTTGCGGAGGGTCGGCCGCCGCACTGAGCTCGCTGCTCACCAAACACAGGGCTGAGGGCTGAGGGCTGAGGGTCAGGAAGAGCAGGCAACATCGAGGTCGCCGGCGATTGTTGCGCGAATAAGCGCACCGCCCCGGGGCGACTGGACTCTCACCGACATCCTACGCGTATCGCCGGAGCGCTCCTGGGCCCAGTGCCCTGCGCCCTGGGCCCTGTGCCCTGAGCCCTGAGCCCTGAGCCCTTGCTCTTCTGACTCCTCAGCCCTCAGCCCTCAGCCCTGCTCCAAACCCTTGACACCCCCTTCTACTCAGCTCTAGCATAAGTTCAGCGCGGCGAAGCCCGCGCTTCTTTAGGCGCGCGCAATGCTCATTGAGAGCAGAAGGGTTGACGATGATCGAACGCGATGATCACCTGGATGACGAATGGACGGCCGAGACGATGCTGCCCACGGATTCCAGCAATGCCCGCGAGCGGGTCCTGCCGGCTGAGGAATGGGCCCTGCACCAGCCCCTGATCGATGAGATCAACGCGCTCAAGATCGAGCGCAAGGCGGTCGTGCTGGCGCACAACTACCAGACCCCGGAAATTTTCCATGGCGTCGCCGACCTGAGCGGCGACTCGCTCGCACTGGCGCAGATGGCGGCGCAGACCGAGGCCGAGGTGATCGTGCTGTGCGGCGTCCACTTCATGGCCGAGACGGCGAAGATCCTCAATCCCGACAAGACCGTGCTGATCCCCGATTTGCGCGCCGGTTGCTCGCTTGCCGATTCGATCACCGCTGCCGATGTAAGGCTGCTCAAGCAACACTATCCGGGCGTGCCGGTCGTGACCTACGTCAACACCAGCGCCGCGGTAAAGGCCGAGACCGACATCTGCTGCACCTCGGCCAACGCGCTGGCGGTCGTGGAGTCGCTGGATTCCGAGCGGGTGATCTTCCTGCCCGATCGCTACCTTGGCCACTGGGTCGCCTCCCAGACCCGCAAGCAGTTGATCTTGTGGGAGGGCGCCTGCGAGGTGCACGAGCGCTTCAGCGCAAGCCAGATCAGGGCACTGCGGGCCGACCGCCCGATCCACATCCTGGCCCATCCCGAGTGCCCGCCCGAGGTTCTCGCCGAGGCCGATTACGTCGGTTCGACCTCCGGCATGATCCATCATCTCAAGGCGGTCCGGCCGGCTCGGGTGGCGCTGATCACCGAGTGTTCGATGAGCGACAACGTGGCGATCGAACTGCCGGAGATCGAGTTCGTGCGGCCGTGCAACCTGTGCCCGCACATGAAGCGGATCACGCTGGCAAACATCCGTGACGCGCTGCTTGAACTACGCTACCGGGTCGAGGTGCCGATTGAGATCATCGAGCCGGCCCGGCGGGCGGTCCAGCGGATGCTGGATCTGGGCCGGCGGCCGGGCCACTGAGTGGGGAAGTCGGGAGTCGGGAGTCGGGAGTAAGAGCGGGAGTCGGGAGTCGGGAGTAAGAGCGAGCTGAGCCAAAGCAACAGCAACAACAACAGCAACGGCAACAGAAACAGCAACAGCAACAGCAACAGCAACAGCTTCCGGAGCCGCAAGTGCAACGCATAGCGAGAGCGGTCGCGCTGTATTCCTGCGATCAGAGCACGGATTGCCGCGAGCGGCCGCAAAGCTGTTGACCGCGGCACCATCTGCGACAGCAACCGCAAAGCTCTCCAAGCTGCGCACTCCCGACTCCCAACTCCCGACTCCCAACTTCCAGATCCCACTCCGAAGCCCGCTCCAGACTTTCGCCTCGCGCTCCAAGGCTGACGCCCCCTGTCAGTACCGGTCACTTTGCGGCACAATCACCACCTGCGCCGCAGTGTGTCCACAGCGTGACTTTGTTGCTGCGGTCACACTATCGGGCAACGCTTTGTCACATTATTGGTCTTGGGATACGGCTGCGTGCGCGCCGGGGTCCAGCCAGGAGTCGCAGATGGCCGAACAGTTCGACATTATCGTCATCGGTAGCGGGGTCGCCGGACTGAGTGCGGCCCTGGCGGCGCGCGGCGCGCGCGTGGCGGTAGTTACCCGCGGCGTGCTTGGTCTGGATGGTGCCAGCTGTTGGGCGCAAGGCGGTCTGGCAGCTGCCATCGGTCCGGGCGACTCACCGGGCCAGCACGCGCTCGACACGCTCAAGGCGGGACATCGACGCAACAACAAGGCGGCGGTTCGCTGGCTGGCCGAAAGTGCGTCTGATTCGGTCCGTTGGCTGATCGACCATGGCGTGGATTTCGACCGGGTGGGCCCGAATCTCGCACTGGGACGCGAGTCGGCGCACAGTTTCCCGCGCATCGTGCATGCCGGCGGTGATGCGACCGGTGCCGAACTTATGCGCGCGCTGCGCTCGGCGGCGGCAGCCTCAAGCCATGTCAGCACCTTCGAATTCTGCACCGCACGCGAGTTGATCAAGCTCGAGGGCAGGGTGATCGGCGTGGCCGTCACTGACGCCAAGGGACAAGGCGGCGAGTTGTACGCGCCGCATGTCGTACTCGCCACCGGTGGCATCGGACAGCTGTTCCTGAACACCACCAACCCGGTCGAGGCCGATGGCTCCGGACTCGCGCTCGCTCTCGGCGCCGGGGCAGAGTTCATCGATCTGGAAATGGTCCAGTTCCATCCGACCGCATTGGCTCCCAGTCAACCTGGGCAGGGCGAGCAATTGCCGCTGGTCACCGAAGCGGTCCGTGGCGCCGGCGCCAGGCTGGTCAATGAAATGGGTCAGCGCATCATGCTGGGGCTGCATGACAATGCCGACCTGGCGCCGCGCGATGTGGTCGCACGGGCGGTCTGGGACCAGCTGGAGAGCGGCCATCACGTCTACATCGATGCCACCATGCTCGGTGAGAGTGTCCGGCAGCGCTTCCCCAGCCTGATGAAGACCTGCATCGGCCGCGGCATCGATCCGCGGCGGGATCCGATCCCGGTCGTTCCGGCCGCGCATTACCACATGGGCGGAATCAAGGTCGACCTGCATTGCATGAGCACGGTGGCGGGCTTGTACGCGGTCGGTGAAGTGGCCTGTTCGGGTGTGCACGGCGTCAATCGCCTGGCCAGCAATTCCTTGCTGGAAAGCGTGTCCTTCGGTCGCGCTCTGGGCGAACGGCTGGCGCGGATGCCGCGCCGGACGGCCATTCCCACTGTCTCGCTGGGCATCTGGAACGACATTGCGCAGCCGGCGCCAATCAGCGAGGCAATGGTGTTTGCGCGGCTGCGCCAGATCATGTGGAACGCGGCAGGCGTGGTCCGCTACCAGGATGCACTCGAAGCGGCCGAGCAGCAGTTGCAACTGCTGCGACGGCGCTGTCTGCCTGGGGCCAGGGTGCTGGAGCAGATCAGCGTCGGTTTGCTGGTGGTCCGCGCCGCCCGCGCCCACAAGGAAAGCCTCGGTGCCCACTGCATCCGCCCCGGTCGACCGCGGCTGGCCGGGCAGGTCGCCGCCTGAACAAAGCGGTCCGAGGGCCCATTGGGGCTACACTGCAATCGATTCGTGCTGCTTTGAGCGTTCAGGTCGCTGCTGATCTGTGCGCCCAATCGCGCGTCAAGCAACTGCAGGCGCAATGGTGTCGGATTTCTGACCCCTCAGCCCTCAGCCCTCAGCCCTGTTTTTGTCGAGACTTGTCCCTGGTGCCCAAAGCTCCACACGCCTGTTGGCTACTGCTGTTGACGTTAAATGTCGGTCACGCGGCCGAGGGGGCAGTACCGTATGCCGCATTGCATGAGCGTTTCGCACCAGCCCAGGTGCTGCAGCAGTATCCCAGCCTGCGCGCCGTGCAGCGGATCGAGTCACGCCTGGCTGAAGTGCAACCGACCGACATCCGGATCTGGATCGACGCCGCTTCGGGGCGGATCGAGATTCCCGTCGATACCCAAGGCCGCGCGTCGTTTCCGCTGACCGAGCAATTGCTGGAAGAGAATCCGTCGGTGCGCAGCAACCAGCCGCAAGGTTCTCTGCAGTTGCAGCTGAGTCTGGAAGTGCAACTGCCCGCGGCCGAAGGCATCGCCTATGCAGAAGTCTGGCAGAGCATCATCGAGGCACAGGACGCGCTGGCGAAGCTGGGCCCGGACTACGCCGGCAGCGAAGTAGTGGGAATCGAATATCGCTTCAACGACGGCCCGATGGAGGTCACCCTGACCGGGCGGGAGATCGAACTGAGCTTGCTGGCCGACACTCAGGGTCGCGTCCTGCTGCGGCGTGACCCACGCTGGCTGGACGCCGATGTGCAGCTGCGTTTCGACGGGAGCCTGGCGCAGGCGTTGCCGCGGTTGCGTTGAACTGCGATGTCGGGCTTCGCTCTCCGACTGTACAAGGGCTGAGGGCTGAGGGTCAGAAGAGCAGGGCACAGGGCCCAGGGCACAGGGCACAGGGCACAGGGCACAGGGCCCAGGAGCGGCGTCGGTGCGCGTAGGGTGTCGGTGAGCTCAGTGAACCGCATCGAACGAGTGTCCAAAGAGCAGTTCCATTAGCCAGTTTCGTTGGTTGGCAAGTCCGGACTTTCCGGGCTATTTTGCCGCGCATGGAAACCCACGACTGGCTCGGTACCATCGGTGTAGGCATGCTGCTGCTGGCCTACGTACTCGTCTTGCTCGATTGGCTGGAGGACCACAACCCCAGCTATCTGCTGCTGAACCTTATCGGTGCCTCGATGGCCTGCACCGCGGCGGCGATGATCGGCTTCATGCCCTTCGTGATCCTGGAAGGCACCTGGGCGCTGGTTTCAGGTATCGCACTGGCCCGGTGCTTGTGGCTTAAACGAGCGTGAGCTTTCGGGCTCTGCGTTTCTGGGCCCTGGGCCCTGAGCCCTGAGCCCTGCTCTTCTGACCCAGCCCTCAGCCCTCAGCCCTGGCTCTCCCTCCCTCAGTGCGCAGTGGCCCCCACGCCGTGAGGCACGTTCACTGGCGCAGACCGGTGGTGACTCGCCAGCGGGCAGTCGCGCAGGTCGGCCGCGGACTGGCCATAGGCACGCCGGAACAGGCGGTTGAAGGTAGAGCGGCTGTCGAAACCGACCGCCTCGGCAATGTCGCGCACTGCCAGACTGGTCCGGAGTACCAGACGATGCGCCTTGTCCAGTCGGACCTGAACCTGGTAATCGTGCGGACTGGCACCGTAGACGGCCGTGTACAGGCGCAGGAAGTGCGTCGGCGAGTAGTTCGCCAGTTCGGCCAGTGTCGCCAGATCCGCCGGTGCCCCGCCAGGCGCATCGAGCATCGCCGCGACCCGGCTCAGCCGCGCCAGCACATCACGCTTGTGCGCCAGGGTCCGACCGGGACAGCGCGCCAGCTGGGCTTCGGCTTTCAGCTGGCGTTGCCGCACCCCGTACAGGAAGCCCGCGGCAGCGCCGTGGTCATCCATCCGCCCTTCCGGCTCGAAGCGGCAGCGCCGGTACAGGGCGATCAGCGGATGCAACAGCGTATCGCCGGCAGCGATGGCTGCGCTCAGCAAGCGTCGGCCATTGCTCGCGGAACTGGCGCCCCGGGTGGCCAGGACGGTGTTGCCGAACATCAGGATGAAGCACAGGGCGTGGCCCTGGCAGAGCACACTGTATTGAGCCCCGTCTTCGACCAGCAGCGCGGAATCTGCCGCCAACTCGGCGTGGACGCGACCACGGCGGACCAGCACCGTACCGCCGACCGCCAGGATCAGGCTGGTGGGCGACCAACCACGCTGCAATTCCTGTCCCCGGCCGTTAAGAATCTGGACGAGATTGCCGTTGCCTACACACTCTTGGAACTGCAGGGGATGGGTGAAGGCGCTGCCTTCGGCGTGCTTGTGCAGGGTCAAATGCATGGTCGGGCTCGTCGTCTGGGTAAGTCCAGCTTCCGCCAGATCGACGCACAAGTACTGACCGTGGGCAGCGCTGGCGCGGAATTCCTGCCGACGAAATGCCGACGTCGGTAACTTTTGGCACCTTGTTTCCCAAGAATTGACGCTTCAGCCCAAGGCAAGCGGCCGCATAAGGCATTCCTGGCTGAACGGCCGCGTTAGTGGGCCGAACCGGGTATGGACCTTGTGCGGAGCCTGTTGGACACTTGAGGGGCGCCTGGAAGGGATCTGGCGTCCAATGCCGTCATGGAACGAGAGTGCATGACCTACGACAACCTCGAGGCCCTGCAGGGATTGCGGCCCGCAGCACGATTCGTACAGATTGGTACGGTCGTGGTCGACCTTGCGACCCATGCGGTCAAGCGCGAGGACGAGTTGCTGCGGCTGACGCCCAAGGCGGCCGAGGTATTGAAGGTCCTGCTGCGACATGAGGGCGAGCCGGTCGGACGGGAGCAACTGATCGACCAGGTCTGGCGGGGGCAGTGCCCGACCGACGATGTGGTCACCAAGGCGGTGGGCGAACTGCGACGGGTGCTCGCACAAGGCGACACACCCATCATCGAAACCATACCGCGGGTCGGCTACCGATTGCTGCCTGCGCTGCAATGGCTTGGTGCGGAAGCGGCGACGAACTGGCTGGAACAGCCAGAGCCGGGTAATGGTGGCGATGCGGCTGCTGCTGCAATCCCGGCCGAGCCATCGTCGACCAGCGCGCGCCGGTTCGGCGGGATCTGGATCTTCGCGATCGGTGTGTTCGTGGCGGGACTGATCCTGATTGGATTGCGGCTGGGCGGTGGCGACGCGCCCATCCCGAGCGACGCGGCAAGCGGCGATGCCGAGCTGTCGACGGTTTCGCGGCAGCAACTGGCGCTGGCGATGGCCGGTCACCTGAGTGTCGCGGTGCGGCCCTTTGCCGCCGGCGCGCTGAGCGAGTATCTGCCGTCCATCTCTCCGGATGGGCAACTGGTGGTGTTTGGCGAGTGGCCGGCGCCGAAAGGGGTCGGCAGCCGCTTGATGATTCGCGGGGTGGGTGCCGAGAGTGCCCGACCATTGATTCCAGAGCAGGGTGTGCGCTCCGAAACTGCTCCCAACTGGTCGCCCGATGGGCAGGCGCTGGTCTATCAACGCATCGACGAGAACGGTTGCCAGTTGCGCTGGTTTGCACCGTTCAGCGGCGATCATCGGGTAGTAACCTCCTGTTCCGCCGGCTTCGTCGACTGGATGGACTTCACTCCAGATGGCAGCGGTCTGTTGCTGTCGCGTCCGGCGCATGAAGGCGAAGCGCCGCGCCTGCGCGTGCTTGATCTGGCCAGCGGTCAGTGGCGTGAGCTGGACTACCAGCGCCAGCCACAGGATGCGGACGTGCAAGGGGTCTACTCGCCCGATGGCCGCTGGCTGGTGTTCCGGCGCGGCGCGGTGCCGATCAGCGATCTGTACCTGATGCCGGCCGAGGGCGGGACAGTGCGCCGCCTGACCGAGTTGCGCTCGACCATGCGTGGCGTGGACTGGATGCCGGACAGCCGTCATCTGATTTACGGCTCCAGCCATGGTGGCCAGATGGGCCTGTGGCTGCTTGACAGCCAGACCGGCCAGAGCAGCCCGCTGGGCGCCTACGGGGCGGCCTTTCCGCAAGTGGCCGCGCAGGCTGGAGTGCTGGTCTTCCAGCAGCAATTGCAGCCGCACAATCTGGTACGGATCGAGCTTCACCAGGACCGGGTATCGCTAGAGCCACTGTTCCTGTCCGCCCGCGCCGACGGCTACCCCAGCCTGTCGCCTGATGGCGAGCAGCTGGCATTCGTCTCCAATCGCGGCGGACGCAATGAAATCATGCTCGGTAGTCTGGCCAGCAGCGACGTGGTCAGCCTGACCCGTACCCGCGATGGTGACGTCAGTGGGCCGGCCTGGTCGCCCGATGGTCGCAGCCTGTTGTTCACCCAGGCGCTGGCTGGTGGCGCCCGCCTGATCGAGATGGACGTCGCCAGCCGGCGTCTGCAGACGATAGCGCTCGATGTACTGGACCCACGCAACGGTCGTTATGCCCCCGATAGCCAGAGCATCTATTTCGATGCGGAGGTGGATGGTTTGCGCCAGGTCTTCCGCGCCGCCCGTGACGGCGCGCAGCCGGAGCAGCTCACGGTCGACGGCGGCATGCGCCCGATCCCGAGCCCGGACGGTCGACAGCTCTACTTCCTCGGGCTGGGCTTCAGGCTGCAGCGCCTCGATCTGCCGAGCGGTTCGCCGGTGGTGCTGGCCGGCGCCATCGGTTTCGGCAGCCAGTTCGCCTGGGAGGTCGACGAGCGCGGTGTGCATGCCTTCCGTTCCAGTTCCACCGCAGGCAACGGCTGGGGCCTGCTGCACTGGCCGAGCGGCGTCGATCCGGCGACGCCGCCGGAGCAACGCGCGATCCGGATCGACGGCGAGCTGGCGGCCAGTCTGCTCGGCTTGAGTATCGGCCCGGAGGGTGTCTACTACACCACCGCGGAGCTCAATACCGACGTCGATGTGATGTACGTCGCCGGGCTGGACCGGCTGCTCCCGAGGGAGGCAGTCGACTGAAAGCGCCGTTGGTCAATGGCAGGAAAGGGGCGATGAAGAAGCGCCGCGGCCCGCTTGCGCGCTTGCTTCGGTGGATGTTCTGGACGGTCCTTCTCGTCGCCGCGCTCAGTGTGTTGCTGGTCGCCATGCTGCGCTGGGTCGATCCGCCTGGCAGCATGGTGATGTTGCAGCGCTGGATCGAGGCCGGCGACGATGCCGGCTACCGGCAACAGCATCGCTGGTGCGACAACGAACAACTCGGTGTGGTGCTGCCGAGGGCGGTGATCGCGGCCGAGGACCAGCGCTTCGTCAATCATTACGGCTTCGATCTGGTCGAACTCAAGCGCGCGGTGGCAGAGGCTAGCGACGGCGGCCGGCTGCGCGGCGCCAGCACGATCAGCCAGCAGGTCGCCAAGAACCTGTTCCTGACCACTCATCGCAGCTATCTGCGAAAAGGGCTGGAGGCCTGGTTCACGGCGTGGCAGGAGCTGCTATGGAGCAAGCAGCGCATCCTCGAGATGCATCTGAACATCGCTGAATGGGGCCCCGGCATCTACGGCGCCTGCGCCGCCGCCGAGCACTATTTCGGTCGCCCGCCCCACGCGCTGAGCCCGCAACAGGCTGCCCTGATGGCCGCGACGCTTCCGGCCCCACTGGAGCGCTCGCCCGCCGATCCAGGCGCCTACACCCGCCAACGCGCCGCGTGGATACTGGAGCAGATGCCGAGGGTGGAAACGCCCTAAGAGCCGGGCTGAGGGCTGAGGGCTGAGGGGTCAGACGAGCAAGGGCCCAGGGCTCAGGGCCCAGGGCCCAGAAGATCAACGGCGAAGCTTCGTAGGATGTCGGTGAGGGAAGCGACCGCATCAATGGGGACTAAGAGCAGGGCTGAGGGCTGAGGGGTCAGACGAGCAAGGGCTCAGGGCCCAGAAGAGCAACAGCGAAGCGCCGTAGGATGCCGGCGAGGGAAGCGAACCGCATCAATGGGGACTGATGCAGTGATGTGAAGTCGGGGTCGGAATCGGAATCGGAATCGGAATCGGAATCGGAACCGGAATCGGAATCGGAATCGAAACCGTTACACGGCGTATCCGGCTGCTTCCTCGTGAATCATTTCGCCACGTCGCCGTTCTTGATGACTGCTTGTTGCACATCGAGTCCTTCGCCGGGCCAAAGCTCATGCCGTCGCTCTCGATTCCGATTCCGATTCCGACCCCGACCCCGAGCAGAGCTCGCTGGCAGGAGGGCCTGGCGAGTGCGTCTTGAAGCGGCTACTCCTCGCAAAGCGAAAGCCGAAGCTCGAATTTCCAGATCGGATCGAAACAGCAATCCTGACCCCTCAGCCCTCAGCCCTCAGCCCTTGTAATCAGAAGGCCCCAACCAACCCCTCCGTCAACCGCGCCAACGCCCCACCAATCACGATGGCCGCAAGCACGTCGCTGGGGTAGTGCAGGCCGAGGATCACGCGGGACAGGGCGACGGAAAAGGCGAAGGGGACCAGCACCCAGGCCAGGATCGGGAAGGCGGTCACCGCAATCAGACTGAAGCCGACCGCATGCAGGGTATGGCCGGAGGGGAAACTGAATTCGTCCAGTGGGGCGACCCGGGCGACGATGGATTGCTCGCGATGGAGTGGTCGCGGGCGGCGGCTCCAGCGCTTCAGGGCGCCGTACAGGACCAATGAGGTCAGACCGAAGATGGCCAGTTTCAGGCTGGCCCAGGCGCCTTCCCAGCCGTACAGCGCCGGCAGCAGGGCGATCAACGCATACCAGAACACGCCATCACCGAGCCGGCTGACGACGGCGAAGTAACGCCACAGCCAACGACCATGGGCGAGGCGATTGGCCGACAGGCACCAGGCCAGATCCTGCTGTTGCAATCTTCCCAGACTCGCTTGCCAGTTCGGACGCATCGTCTCGATCTCCTTCAGGCGGGCAGACTGAGCGGCGGTGCACTCGGGCGGTCGCCGAGTTGCTGCAACTGGGCGACAAAGCGCGAGGCCACGCCGGCCAGACTGTGGCCCTGCATCAAGGCATGTCCGCGCTGACCGGCCTGTCGTCGCAGCGACTCGTCGCTCGCCATCGTCACCGCGGCATCGACAAAGGCGCTCTCCTCGCCGAAGGGCACGACCACGCCGGCCGCGCCATCGGCCAGATGGCGTCCGGCCGCACCGTAGTCGAAGGCGACCACCGGCACGCCGCTGGCCAATGCTTCCAGGGTGACGTTGCCGAAGGTCTCGGTCAGGCTGGGAAACAGGAACAGATCGCCGCTGGCGTAGTACCGGGCCAGGTCCAGACCGGTCTGCATTCCGGCGAAATGCTGCTCCGGATGACGCTGCTGCAGGCCGGGCCGGTCCGGACCATCACCGACCCAGACCAGCTTCGCGCCCGGGACCACGCGCTGGATCTCCGCAAAGCTGCGTTCGACCAGACCCAGATTCTTCTCCGGCGCCAGCCGGCCTACATGCAACACCACTAGTGTGTCGTCGTCAGCGCCCCATTGAGCGCGCAGGGCGCGGTCGCGTCGGGCCGGGTCGAATCGTTGCGTATCGACACCGCGATCGAGCACCTCGACCCCGGCAAAGCCGGCATCGAGCAGGAACTGGCGCAGTTTCGCCGTCGGCACCAGCGTCCGCCGGGTACGGTTGTGGAAGGCACGCAGGTAGGCGAAGGCCGGCCGCCGCAGCCAGTTGAAGCCGTAGTGGGTCACGAAATCGTCGAAGCGGGTATGGAACCCGCTGGCCACCGGGATGCCGAGCCGCCGCGCGGCCCGC
>JBGTIE010000083.1:0-2434 GCA_041745855.1 Lysobacterales bacterium
CAGCGGCTACGCCTTTCGCTGTTTCCTGCGCCGTCACTCCTGGGCCAGCGCCGCGGCAACCGGCGCCGTAATCGCCCTGCTCGGCGGCATCACGGTGGCCCTGTACGGCCTCGGCCAGGCGCGCCAGGCCGAGGCCATCGCCGAGCAGCGCCGGGTCCAGGCCGAGGATCTGGTCGGCGTGATGCTCGGCGACCTGGCCGACAAGCTACGCCCACTGGGCCGGCTGGACCTGCTCGAAACCGTCGGCGCCGAAGCGATGCGTTACTTGAGCGCAGCCGCAGCCAGTGACAGCACTGGCGGCGCCGTCCAACGCGCCCGCGCCCTGCGTACACTGGGTGAGGTGTACGTCCAGCGGCAGCAGACCGAACAGGCCGCGGAGGCTTTTGGAGAGGCGGAGCGGACGCTGGCACAGGCGGATCCGGCGGTGGAAGACGAGGCGGAACTACTGTTCGAGAAGGGGCAGGCAGCGTATTGGATGGGGCATCTGAGCTTCGGCGAGTTGGACTACGGTAAAGCCCGAACGCACTGGCTGCGCTATCTGCAGTTTGCCGAGGCCATGCGTGAACTGAACCCCGAGGGCACGCGCGAGCTCAAGGAGCATGCATACGCCAGCATCAATATCGCCCATCTGGACTTTCGATCCGGTGACAACGATGAGGGCGTAGCACGCATTGAGAGGGGGCTCGAATGGCTGACCGAGGCAATGCGCGCCACGCCGGAAGACCAGACGCTGGTGCAAGAGATCAGCAATGTAATATCCATACTAGGCAGTCAGCTCGAAGCCTTGGGACGGCCAGCAGAGGCACTGGCCCGCTACAGGCGTCAACTGGAAATGCTCGAACAAGTACCGGTCAACGACGCAGATGCCCAGTATCGAATTGCTCTCGCGCTGCACTTCAACGCCAGACTCGGGTCACTGCTCGGCAAGGGAGAAACAGCCGATCAGATTGTGCGTGCCGTCGGGATCCTGACTGACCTGGTCGCGCTTGAACCCAGCAATCAGAGGTGGCGGCAGGACCTGGTCTCGGCTCAATTGCAGGCCGGCGAAATTGCTTTGGTTGCAGGACGCCACCAGGAGGGGATTCGACATCTGGAGTTGGCCTTGACGAATGCGGAGCTGCTTGAGGACCAGGACAACCGCCGTGCACTTGTACTGAAGTTTCGGGCCCGACTGCGTCTGGCGGCAATCGCGATGAACGAGTCGCAACGCGCAATCTTGGTGCAACAATTGCAGGCCGCCGAAGTGTACGGCGAAGCCCTTGCCGACCGCCTCGTGACCAATGATGCCGGACGGCGGGATCTGGCGGTGTACAAGTGGATCAACAGTAGTATCGGTCGCACCATGGACCCCGCCTTGGCAGCTCTCTCTGCCACCATCGACTCCGGCACCGAACTCGAAACGCCCGATACCGTCATTGGCCTGGAGTACAGTCTTGCGCGTGCCTTGTTGGTCGAACCCGAGGGGGGTGCCCGGGCTCGAGCCGAACTGGAGAGAATCGCCGCTTATGGCTATGACCCGCGTGCGTTGATGGCCCTTCTGGGCAGTTCGGAACAGCCGATGTCAGACAGCTCGTCCCGGCCACGGAATAGGAATGATTGATTTCAAGCTACACATTGCCGTTTCATCGGCACGAGGGGCGCGGGAGTGGCCCGACAACCCGATCGGGCCAAGCGTATTGGCCTTGGTCGCTTCAACAATCAGGAGGCCTTATGGCGACAGTCACATTCACATTGAGCGAGTCCGGCGGCGTGTTGGTATCCGATCCGGAATCGCAGGATGTCACCGAATCGAACACCACCGTGATCTTTCAGCTTGCATCGAGCGCAGTGGCTGACTTCAGATTGACCGGGTACACCTCCAACGATTCCAAGTCACAGCTAGGCACAGCCCTCATCAACAGTGAGGGAACGGTGATGTCGTTCATTGATTGCAACACGAAGCCAGAGGAGATCAACGTCACCGTGTTGGCCGAGCATCGCAAGAAGGGCACCCAGCACTCAGTCGACCCGGTCCTCATCAATCGTCCGCCGGTCTGACCGTTTCTGGTCGGCCCGATTGAGCGACCGTGACTGGCCATCGGTCCGCCACGGTGGTCTGTGCATTTCGAGGGGGCCGGTGCTTCAGTCCGGGCTCATCTGGGATTTCGCCCGATCGCGAGCAACGTAGGCCGGTTCCTCGCGCCCGTATCGTCCGATTTCCGCCCCGATTCCCAATGCGCGAGGCGGCCGGCGCTCTGGGTCCGGCACCCGCTCGGCCCGACAACCCATGTCGAATCCCCTTTGGTCCGACAAGCCATAAGACACCCGACGCGGCCGCCGGCGCGGTGGGGTGGGCGGCGAAAATCGGGACCATAGGTGCGCGCCGGAACCGCGCTACGGCTTGCGGTACGCCGTGGCCGGAGGGGCGCCAACGCGTGCTCAATGCGACCACACC
>JBGTIE010000084.1:0-1573 GCA_041745855.1 Lysobacterales bacterium
TCCGCCGCCAGGGAGCTCACCTCGGGGTCGGGGTCGGAATCGGTATCGGAATCGATCCTTCGCCACTTCGTGAACCGTGTAGTCACGCCGCACCTGGGTTGTCAGCATCGCACACGATCTGGTCCCGTGCGGCACTACTCCCTGACGGCCGTTGACTGCCCGGTCGGCTAGTCATTGGCGGCCAAATCCCCTGCCGCCCTCGATTCCGATTCCGACCCCGACTCCCGGCTTTTCCATCGGTCGCGGCCAACTGCCCATACGCGCCAACATCTGCAGGGCCTGCGGCTCTGCCGCGTCTGTTGGGCGCCGTACCGACCGCGCCAGCCGCGGGTCGATAGTCTTGTAGCCATCTGCGTTTCAGACCGCACCGCAATCCGGAGTCCAGCCATCAACAACCAACTGACAGCCCACACAACGGCGATCCCGATCGGGCCACCGGATCCATCTGGGCGGCTCCCTTTGGCTGATCTGCCGCCGCGGCAATCAGCAGCCGAGCGCTACGCCGATACTGTCGTCGCGACCTGGCGCGAGATTGAAGCGGCTCTGCAACCAGTCTTCGGACCGGCCGGATCGATGGCCCTATACCGGCGCAGCCTGCAGCTGACCGAAGCGAGCTACCCGTGGCTGGCACCCTTGTCGGCCGCCACATCGCCGATCGAGCCCACACTCCTCAGACAGGTACTGACTGGCAGAAGTCAGGCTGAAGCCGTCGCAGCGAGCAACGCCTGGTTCCGCAGCTTTCAGCAAGTTCTCAGCACACTGATCGGCCCGTCACTGAGCAGCCGGATCCTGAAGCCGATCTGGACCCATCCGGGCGCGCTCGCGGTGCCCACCGGGAGGCAAAATGACTGACGACCAGCAGGCTCGCGCCCTGTTGACGCCGGGGTCAGCCCATGGCAAGACCAACGGAGCCTCGGCTCCCGGTGCATCCGAACCCGACCGCGCATCAGTCACTGAAGCTGCCAGCAATCTTGCCCTGTCGGGCGTCGGGATCGATCAGATCCAGACCCTGCTGGAACACTTCCTGCACGAGTTGTCCCGAACCGAGCGACGCCCTGCGCATGAGCAGCATGAGCAGCTGGTGGAAGCCAATGAGCAACTGCTGATCGCGGCCTTGACCCACCAGGTAAACGCCGAGAACGCCGCCCTGGCCTTGAAGGAAGCCTTGCGCGCGACCTTGCTCGACGAACTGACCCACTTGCCGAATCGGGCCGCGATGCTCGACCGCGCCACCCAGGCGATCGCCAACGCACGCCGCCGCGGTGCCTGCTTTGCATTGCTGTTTGTGGATCTGGACAACTTCAAGGATATCAACGATGAGCATGGCCATGATTTTGGCGACAAGGTCCTGTGCCTGACCGCCGAACGGATGCTGGCGGCGGTGCGCGATATGGATACCGTCAGCAGGCATGGCGGCGATGAGTTCCTGATCCTGCTCACCGACCTGGCCGAACCAGCCGACGCCGGCACCGTCGCCGAGAAGCTGATCGCGAGCCTGAAGCGGCCGGCCGAGATCGACGGCGTGACCATCGCGATCTCCGCCAGTATCGGCATCGCGATCTTTCCCGACGAC
>JBGTIE010000085.1:0-3954 GCA_041745855.1 Lysobacterales bacterium
GGTGCGAAGCCGGGAGTCGGGGTCGGAATCGGAATCGGATCGGACCATTTTTCCTCCACCCGGCACGGTCGAATTTTGGCTCTGCGATCGGGCTGCTTTCGAGTACGAGTACGAGTACCGTTGCACTGAGTACGAGTACGACGGGCCTGCGCACCGACGTACATAGGGTTCCGTGAGTGAACGTACGCCGCGCCTGGTCCGTGACTTGATCAAAGCCGGTAGCGATCTCGTCAGGCTTCGGCAGCGGGTTCGTACTCGTACTCAGCAACGCGGTACTCGTACTCGTACTCGATCGCCTCCTCAGGAGCGGCCGGTGCTCGATGAATCGACTGAGTCGAGTCAAGTCAGCATTCGTTTCAGGCCTGGCGAACTGGTAGGAGTAGGGAACGTAATCGAACGACAGGCTGTAGCGCCCAGTCGGTCATGGTCGATTGTCGCGCTCTGCCATCACGCAGCTTTCGAGTACGAGTACGAGTACCGCTGCGCTGAGTACGAGTACGAGTACGAGGGTCCTGACGAACGGTAGCGATCTGGTCAGGGCCCGGCAGTGGGCTCGCGGCACTCGCACTCCGCTCGCACTCGCGCTCGTACTCGTTCACGGCTCATGCCGACACCTCAGCCCCGGACCCACTCCAGCCCAGTTGTTCACTTCCGAACACGCACCACCGTCCGCTGCGCCGACCACTGAAGCAAAACAATAACTTGTCTTAACCTCACCGGCTGGCACGCAATCTGCTACATGCCTGGCCATGGACATCAAACGCACCGACATCAAGGCTCGCAAGCAACGCCAGCGCATCGCGCTGGGCGTCGGGGCCGTTCTCGTTATCGCCCTGGGCAGCTGGGGTGTGGCCAGCCTGGAGCCGGCCGCGCCGCGGGTGGAGAAGGCGAGCGTCTGGACCGATACGGTCAAGCGCGGCGAATTCCTGCGCCAGGTGCGCGGGCCGGGCACGCTGGTGCCGGTGCAGATCCGCTGGATCTCGGCCGAAACCAATGCGCGGGTCGAGCGGATCCTGGTCAAGCCTGGTGCCACCGTCAGCGCCGACACGGTGCTGCTGGAGCTGTCGAATCCGGAAGTGGCCGACCAGTTGCTGGCGGCGCGCTCGGCCTTGCTCGCGGCCGAAGCCGATTTCGCAGCCCGGCAGATGACGCTGGAGAGCCAATTGCTGGACCAACGCGCGAATCTGGCCGGCTTCCAGGCTGATCACGCCGGCGCCAAGCTGCAAGCCGAAGCCGAGGGTCAGCTCAACGCCAAGGGCATCATCTCCGATCTTACTTTCCGCCGCTCAAAACTCGCGGCCGATCAGTTGGAGCTGCGGGTGCGGATCGAGAAGGAACGGATCAGCAAGTTTGAACAGACCATCAGTGCCCAGCTGAAGGCCGATCGGGCGCGCATTGACCAATTGCAGAACACGCTCGGCCTTCGCGAACGCCAGGCCGATGCACTGCGCGTCGTCGCCGGCCTGGATGGCGTGTTGCAGCAGGTGCCGGTGGAAGAAGGCCAGCAGGTGTTGGCCGGCAGCAATCTGGCCCGGGTTGCCCGTCCGGACGAGTTGATGGCTGAGTTGCGCATTGCCGAGACCCAGGCCAAGGACATCGGCATTGGCCAGCCGGTCGCCGTCGACACCCGCAATGGCATCGTCGCCGGGCGCGTCTCCCGGATCGATCCGGCCGTCCTCAATGGCACCGTACTGGTCGACGTGGTGCTGGAAGGCGCGTTGCCGCCGGGCGCCAGACCGGACCTGTCGGTCGATGGCACGATCGAGATCGAGCGCATCGACGATACCGTCTTTGTGGGCCGGCCCGCTTTCGGTCAACCCGACAGCCAGACCACCTTGTTCCTGCTCGATCCGGTCAGCGGGATCGCCACCCGCGTGCCGGTGATGCTCGGGCGGGCTTCGGTCAACCTGATCGAGATCAGCCAGGGCCTGCAGCCTGGCGACACGGTGATCCTGTCGGATACCTCGAGCTGGGATCAGTACGACCGGCTGCGGGTGAATTGAGCATGGAACCACGACCATCGCGATCGACGCCGAACGCCCGGCCCGATCGAACCTACCAACCATCGACCAGCCTGGAGTCTGCACGGCCATGACTGAGCCAGTCCGCACTGACAAGCCTGAAAACCTGATTCACATGGACGCCATCACCAAGGTCTTCTACACCGACGAGGTGGAAACACATGCCCTGGCCGGGGTTCATTTCGACATGTACCGGGGCGAGTACGTCTCGATTTCCGGACCGTCGGGCTGCGGCAAGTCGACCCTGCTGTCGATCCTCGGCCTGCTCGACACGCCCAGCGGCGGACGTTACGTGCTGAACCAGGTGCCGGTGGAGGACATCGGGCCGTCCGAGCGGGCACGCATCCGCAACCGCGAGATCGGCTTCATATTCCAGGCCTTCAACCTGATCGGTGATCTGTCGGTGTTCGAGAACGTCGAGCTGCCGCTGACTTATCGTGATGGCTTGAGCAAGGCCGAGCGGCGCGAGCGGGTGCAGGAGTCGCTCGAAAGAGTCGGCATGGCGCACCGACTGAAGCATTACCCGGCGCAGCTCTCGGGCGGTCAGCAGCAGCGCGTCGCGGTGGCGCGAGCGCTGGTCGGCAAGCCGTCAATCCTGCTCGCCGACGAGCCCACCGGCAACCTGGACAGCAAGAACGGCGAGGCGGTGATGTCCTTGCTGGACGAGTTGCACAGCGCCGGCGCGACGATCTGCATGGTCACCCACGATCCGCGCTACGCCGATTTCGCCCAGCGCAAGATCTTCCTTTTCGACGGCCAGGTGGTCGATGAAGAGACCTTGCACCGGCTGCGGCGGGAAGAGGATGAACGGCTCGACCGGCAGATCAGCAAGGCCCGCACCCGCAACGGCGTAAGTGCCTGAAGAGCGGTTCCAGTGGCCCGTTCCAGTGGCCAGTTTCAACAGCCAGAGCAGGATGAGAGCGGGCGTCTGCGGTAGAGGAGGAGTCACATGTTCAGCGGATGGAGACAGGACCTGCAGCAGGCCTTTCGCGGCCTGGGCCATCGACCGGGCTTCGCCTTCGCCGCGATAGCGACGCTGGCGCTCGGGATTGGCGCCAACACGGCGGTGTTCAGCGTCCTCAACGGTTTGCTGCTCAAACCACTGCCCTATGCCGAGGGCGAGCGGCTGGTGCAAGTCCACAACGCCTATCCGAAGAGTGGTCTGGAGTACGCTGGCAGCTCGATTCCGGACTATCTGGACCGGCGTGAGGCGCCGGCGCTGGAGGATCTGGCGATCTACACCGGTACCAGTTTCAACCTGGCGAGCGAGGAGGCGCCGCAGAGACTGGTCGCGGTGCGTACGACCGCCTCGCTGTTCAGCACACTTGGCGCGAGCGCCGCGATGGGCCGGGTGTTTGGGCCGGAAACGGAAACGCCGGGGCTGGAGAAGGTCATCGTGCTGAGCGACCAGCTCTGGCGTAGCCAGTTCGCCGCCAGTCCGGACATCGTCGGCCGTGAGATCCGCCTCAACGGTGAGCCCTATCAGGTGCTCGGCGTCATGCCTGCCGGCTTTGCCTTTCCGAATCGCGACTATGACGCCTGGGTACCGTTCGCGTTCACGGCCGAACAAAAGCTGGACACCGAGCGCGGCAACGAATTCTCCGAATCCATCGGGCGGCTCGCGCCCGGGGCGACAATTGCCCAGCTGGAGGCCCAATTCGCGGCGCAGGTCGAGCGCAATGCCGAGCGCGTCGCTGGTGCCGATGATCCGCGCGCGGCTGGCTTTGCCGAGTTCCTGCGCAGCGGCAGCTTCCTGGGCAAGGCCCGGGACCTGCGCGCGCACTGGGTCGGCAAGCTGGAGCCGGTGCTGTACCTGCTTCAGGCGGTGGTGCTGTTCGTGCTGCTGATCGCTTGTGCCAATGTCGCCAATCTGATGCTGACGCGGGTCATGGCGCGCCAGCGCGAGCTGTCCGTGCGCTCGGCGCTCGGCGCA
>JBGTIE010000086.1:0-4354 GCA_041745855.1 Lysobacterales bacterium
GATCATTTGTTGCCGTAAAGCGCTCATGACCTGAACTCCTCTCAAGACCCCAGTCGGGTCATCGAAGAGTGTCGGTTTGGGTCGAGGCAAGAGCCTCAGATGTGCCTGAACAAAGCTACCGCGAAGCGGTTTAGTTCAACGTTTTAGATAAGGCGCTGCCGCGCGAAAAAGTCCGGTCATCGCGAGGAGCTCCTCGGCAGTCGCCTTGATTGTCATGTTCAAGTAAGCCGCTACGCGGCAGTTCTTCCCACTCTTTCCCATCCCCCGAGCATGCCGCAAGACCCGTGATCACGCCAGCGCTCTGACGCCATCGGAAGCGGTTGCTGCTCTCCTGACCGAGCCGCGTTGGGCGGCGCTTTCGGGAGTGCTTCGATGTGTCCGGATCTGTTCGAGCAGATGCGTGATGCCCTGCAGCTGGCGGGGCTGAGTGACAAGACCCAGGCTGCTTACCTGCGGTCCGTTCGTCTACTTTGTGACCACCACCATACGCCGCCGCAGTCGATCTGTGAGGCGCAGTTGCGTACGTACTTTCTGTTCCGACGCAACGTCAGTCGCTGGACCGCCAGCACCTTGCGAATCCAGTATTACGGCGTCCGCTTCTTCTTTACGAACGTGCTCAGGCGCAACTGGCACACGCTGGAGTTGCTGCACGCTCGCCGCGAGCAGCGTTTGCCGGCGGTGCTCTCGGTGGCCGAGGTGCGTGCGCTGTTGCAGGCGGTGCGCTTGCCGCAGTTCCGGGTCTTCCTGAGCACCGTCTACGCCTGCGGGCTGCGGTTGCAGGAGGCGCAGCATCTGCAGGTGTCGGACATCGATGCGCAGCGCGGCTTGATCCACGTTCATCGCGGCAAGGGCGCGAAAGATCGCCTCGTGCCCTTGCCGCCATCGACCCTGCGCATGCTGCGGCAGCATTGGGCCACGCACCGAAACCCGCAGTGGCTCTTTCCCGCCAGCGGTCGTGGGGATGTCCGTCAAGCCGGCGAGCGTGCCAGCAAGTCGACGGAGCCGATGCCCACCGGCGGTGCGCAGGAGGCCTTGCGCCGGGCCCGGATCGCTGCGGGGATCCACAAGGCCGGCGTGTCGGTGCACACCCTGCGTCATTCCTACGCCACCCATCTGATCGAGGCCGGCGTGCCGTTGCCCACCGTGCAGCGCTATCTGGGCCATTCTCAGATCCAGACCACGCTCGTCTACGTCCACCTCACCGAGATCGGCCAAGGCGACGCTGCGGCGCGGATCGAAGCGCTGATGGCCGATCTGCCATGAGCGCCATCCAGACGATCTTCCAGCGCTTTGGACCGCCCTGGCTGGCACTGCACCCCCGAACGCCGATCCAGCTGCGTCGCACGATCGAGGCCATCATCGCTTGCCGCAGCGCCGAGATGGGCTCGGTCTGCTACGACTGTCAGGACTGCCACTGTCGCCATCGCATTCCGGCCAGCTGCGGCAATCGGCATTGTCCTCAGTGTCAGGGTCGCAAGGCCTTTCAGTGGCTGCAAAGGCAGGTCGAACGACAGCTGCCGGGTCCGCATTTCATGCTCACCTTCACCGTGCCCGAAGCCTTGCGTGCGTTCCTCATGGGCCAGCCCAGGTTCGGCTACGACTGCCTGTTTCGAGCTTCCGCCGATGCCATGAAGGTGCTCGTGGCCGACCCCAGACACCTGGGCGCGGAGCACCCGGGCTTCTTCGGGGTGCTCCATACCTGGGGCCGTCAGCTGCAGTACCACCCACACATTCACTACGTCGTACCGGCCGGCGCGCTGCGGCAGGACGGCCGCTGGCAATCCACCCGGAATGCCTTCTTCCTGCCGGTGCGGGCGTTGTCGCGTCTGGTGCGCGGCAAGTTTCGCGCGCTTGTGCAGCAAGCCGAGCTGATCGGACAGGTGCCGGCGGAGGTTTGGCAGCAGGACTGGAACGTCCACTGCCAAGCCGTTCCCAGCGCCGAGGCCACCCTGCGCTATCTGGCACCCTACGTTTTCAAGGTGGCCATCTCCGATCAGCGGGTGCTCAAGCTCGACGGCGATCAGGTCCACATCCGCTGGCACAAGGTGGGCTCCAATCGGCCACGCGTGCTGGTCCTGCACGCGCACGAGTTCATTCGCCGCTTCCTACAGCACGTACTGCCGAAGGGATTCATGAAAGTGCGTTACTACGGGTTTCTGGCGCCGAGCAGCAAGATTCCACTCGATCAGGTCGAACTGGCCATCCACCTGGCGCACGCCTTCGAACTGCCCGCCAAGCCGCAAGCTCAAGCCGCTCGACCGCCTGCGGTGTGTCGCGAGTGCGGTGGCAAGCTGAGCTTCCATGCCCGCTCGCGGCCGCGCTGGACCCATCCAGTCACCGCGACTGGGCCGCCGTAATCCTGAGCCGCGCGACGACTCACATCGACAGCTGCAAGAGCGGCCTGCGCGACCATCGCGCAGCGGATCCGCTCGGATCGAGGGCCGAAAATCAGCCGAAAAGCAACACAGATACCCATCAAGATTCAGCCAGCAGAGCCACCGGAACGTACCGAACTCGTACGCCGAATGACGATCAGGCCGCCAACCGCTGAGCCAGCCCACCGCTGACCCTCAGCCCCCAAAAGCAATCCCCAAAGAAAAAGCCCGGGTCGCCTCAAGGCAACTCACCGGGCTTCATGAACATTGGATTGAAGCGACCCGTGGGGTCGCATCAATCCTAGGGGTTAGGTGGACATTAGTGACCACCGAACGTTATCAGTCCCTTTGGCCCGGAGTCCAGGCGCCACAAAGTCACACACAAACCATCACACTGTTCCGCAGTAATGACCTCTGGGATCCCGTCCCTATTCGAATCGATGTAATCGGTCGGCTTGTCGGGGATTCTACCTTCATAGAGAACAGCGCCCTTGACGCTGATAAATACATGGTGTCGTTGCGCATAATAGTCACTATCCGGTTCACCTACGCGCTCTCCTGGTACGAAGAAGGTCGCTACTGAGCCCCCAGGTGCCCGTACCGTCCACGCGGACTCAAGCATGTGAAAGTTTAATTTGGGGCCGGCAAGGTCCTCACTCGTGGCCTGAATATCGGCCCGCTCTTTAGCGGTGAGTGGAGCTACCTGCCAGTCTATTTTTGAGGGCGGGCTAGTATCGAACACTCCGAAGTCAGGGTACTCTGCCGAGTTGTTCGATCCGTGAATGCTGATGCCGGCCGACGACCAGTTCTCTTCACCTTTGTGTGTTCTTCTGATTGTTAGCTTGCACTTGTAAGACTCTCCCGTCAGAAGATCGAACACGGGGAGGCTACTATCGCAATGCTCGTACAGTGCTCTCAGCCGGCCGTCAGACTCGAAGCCTACGTGCCTGTCCGAGCTTTCATCAGCCGATATGAAGGCCATAAACATCATGCCCGCGTTGGAGTGCGACCAGCTGATCCGCTCACCATTCGCCTCCGCGTGCTGGGGGGTGGCGAGCGAAGTTGCTACTAGCAAGAACGCGCAGAGTCGCATGTGGCCACCTAACAATTAAGCGTTTGTACGCCGTGCGAAGCATGGCGGATAAACGTGTGTTGGACTAAGCCGCTCACGAAGGTCTCTCCTATCTAAGGGATTTTGCTTTGCCGAAGCAGCGGAGCCGTGGGCTCGGTGGGTGCGTGCAAGGCCGTGTGTCGCGGCGCGTTGGCGTAATGTGCTGCTGACTTCATGCTTGCACGAGCCCCCGGACGGGTCAGTGGACCGCAGTATAGCGCCGGATTTCCGGGTTGCGGGCATGCGCGGTCGCCGCTGGCTCCGGAGCCAGCGGACCGCAGGACGCTTGTCACCGATTGTGTCGCGCGCGTTGAGTCGTCATCCTCCGTCGAGTCGCGCTGCAGCAGGTATCCGCAGCAGGTGCAGCACTCCGCGGCGGCATTGTGGACAGACCGGGGTCCACGCCGTCGGTGTCCACGACTTTGTCAGGGTGGTTGCCTTGGCCTTGGCTCGGTCCGCTTCTTGCTCGGTCTGGCGCTGGAGCGCTTCGCGGATCTGCGTCAGCCGTTGGCGACAGCAGCGGTTGGCAAGAAAGCCGTAGTGGCGGATCCGCATCAAGCCCTTCGGCAGCACGTGGGTGAGGAAGCGGCGCAGCAGTTCCATCCCATCGAGCCACATCGACTTGTCCTTGCCGTCTCGATAGTCGTGATACCTCAGACCGACCTGGTCGTCGCGAATGCCGATCAGTCGGCGATCACTCAACGCCGTGCGGTGACTGTAGCGGGACAGGTAGGCGACCACCGTGTCCGGTCGGCCCAGGCAGGGTTTGGCGTACACCACCCACTCCGTGGCCATCAGCTGATCGAGCATCTGGTCGATCTCAGTGTCGCTCAGGCCGATCAACTGACCATCGCTGGCCCGGCGGCGA
>JBGTIE010000087.1:0-1941 GCA_041745855.1 Lysobacterales bacterium
CAGCCAGGGCGAGCGGTTGGCGGCCAGGTGCTGCGGGTCGTGGGCATGCCTGTTCTGCTCCAGCCAGTGCCGCATTCGGGCCTTGAGTGCCTCACTCATGGCCCTTCTCGCTGGTGCTGGCCGCCCTCAAGATCTGCGCTCTCATGATCCCGCAGGCGATGCCGGCAGCGCCTCGATGACCTTGATCAGCTCTTCCCGCGAACGGCGGAACAGGGCCAGCGCCTCGACATGCTGATAGGCGATCAAACCCGCCTCATCGACCAGGAACACGGCCCGCTTCATGCCCATCACACCGGCCGCGCCATAGGCCTTCGCCGCAGTCAGACCGGGATCGCTGAGCAGAGCGAAGGGCAGGCCCTGACTGGCCTTGAATCGCCGATGCGACTCCGGTCCATCCTTGCTGATGCCGATCAGCTCCACCCCTAGCCCGATGAACTGCTCGACGCCGTCGCGGTATTCGCACAGCTGGGCGGTGCATACCGGCGTGTTGTCGCCGGGATAGAACACCAGCAGCACCCGCTGGCCGGCCCGCTCTGACAGCCGGAAGCGACTGCCGTCATCGACCTCCAGTTCGAAGTCCGGCGCCTGGTCCCCTACGCGCAATGCCATCTGTCGCTCCTGCTTCCCTGTTGCGCGCATTTTGCCCGCTTTCGCCGGGGAATGTGGGCGGGGAACGATCGCGCAACTGGATCAAAGCCGAAGAGCTATTCAACACAAAGGACACAAAGGAGAGCAGAGCAAGAGTGTTGTGAGGTGGGAGTTTGGCCACGTCTGGTTGACTCACCGCTGGGTTGACGCTATCCGCACCACGTGCCGCATTCTGGCTTTCCAAGAATGATCTGACTAGACTTGGTCAACAAGCTGTATATCGGAGTGGTCATGGAAACCATCAATATCTACGAGGCGAAGACCCGGCTGTCGCAACTGGTGGACAAGGCCGCTGGCGGCGAGGATGTCGTGGTCAGTCGCAATGGCAAGCCGCTGGTGCGCATTACCCGCCTCAGTGAACCCAAGCCGGTGCGCTACGGAGCGCTCAAGGGAAAGTTGAAGATCGCCGACGACTTCGACGCGCCGTTGCCGCCCGACGTACTCGCCGACTTCGGAGCGGACTGATGCGCCTGCTGCTCGATACCCATGTGTATCTGTGGGCCGTGGCGGGGTCAACTCGTCTGAACGCCAAGGCCCGGAGGCTGATCGAGGCCGCCGAGGCTGTCCATGTGTCAGCGGTTTCCATCTGGGAAGTGGCTATCAAGGCACGTCTGGGCAAGATCGAGGTTGACCCGGATGAGCTTGCTGCAGCCATCCCCGACAGCGGCTTCGTCGAGTTGCCGATCCGGGCCGCGCACGCCAGCGCTGTCGCACGCCTGCCGCTCCATCACGCCGATCCCTTCGACCGGTTGCTGGTGGCGCAGGCGCTGAGCGAGCCGCTGCGTTTGCTGACGGCCGACGCTGCTTTGGAAGCCTATGGCGAAATCGTCATCGTCCTGTGACAAGATCGCCGCGGCCCGACCCACGCACCCAGTTGCAGGGCCTGGCAAGCTCCGCGTCGGAAACAGCCTGTAGAGTCGTCTTGATGTATGAGTCCCTTGTTCGGGCCCCCTTTCTGGTCCTGATCCTCCTGGTTGCCGCCTGCAGCAGCGCCCCGCAACGGCCGCAGGTCCATCCGGCTCCGCCGGTGCTATTGATCTCGATCGACGGCATGCGGGTGGACTATCTGGATTTCGGCATTACGCCGAACCTGCAGCGAGTGATCGACGAGGGCGTGCGCGCGCGCTGGATGACGCCGTCCTATCCGTTGCTGACTTTTCCGGCCCACTATTCGATCGTGACCGGGTTGCGGCCGGATCGTCATGGAATCGTCCACAACGACATGCGCGATGCCGAACTGGGACGCTTTCGCCTGGCCGACCGCGACGCCGTCGGCGACGGCGCCTGGTGGGG
>JBGTIE010000088.1:0-2082 GCA_041745855.1 Lysobacterales bacterium
CAGCCGCCAGGGCAGTCTGGACGCGCTGGCGGTGGTCGAGCGCGGCGGGCCGGGGTTGTGGGCCACCGCCGGCCTGCATCCGCATCACGCCGCCGACTATGACAGCGACACCGAGGCAGAATTCACTCGCCTGCATCGAGACCAGCGGGTTATAGCGGTCGGCGAGACCGGGCTGGACTACTACCGCGACCTGTCGCCGCGCAGCGCCCAGTGCTTCGCCTTCGAGCGCCATATCGAGCTGGCCCTGGCCTGCGCCAAGCCGATGTTCCTGCACCAGCGCGATGCCCATGCCGATTTCATGGCGATCCTCAAGCCGATCCGCGACCGGCTCGGCAAGGTTGTCGTGCACTGCTTCACCGGCACCCGGGCCGAGCTCTACGATTATCTGGACCTGGACCTGCACATCGGTCTGACTGGCTGGATCTGCGACGAGCGGCGCGGCATCCAGATGCACGAATTCCTGGGCGAAATCCCGCACCAGCGTCTGATGATCGAGACCGACTCGCCCTATCTGATGCCGCGCACGTTGCAACCGCGCCCCAAGCACCGCCGCAACGAGCCGGCCTTCCTGCCCGAGATACTGCGGGTGTTGGCGCAGGCCCGCGGTGTAGCGATGGACCAGCTGGCAGCTCAAACCACGGCAACCGCGCAGGAGTTCTTTGGAATCGGCTGAGCGCTGGTCTCCCCAGGCGAGGAGCTTTCGACTGGAAGTAGCGCGGTCCCGGCGCGCATGGTGCGGCGGTTTTCGCGCCGGTCGCCTTCGCGCCGGTGGCCGCGTTCCCGATCGGAGACTGCGGCAATCGCGTTTGCTACTTCGACCAAGGAGCACTGGATTGCCGCGGCCCGCGCCGAACGGGGATACGTCTACGATTGGAGATCGAGCGGCGGGGGTCTCTCCATGAACCCATCACGTAACTCATTATTCGTCATTGCGAGGCATGCGCGGCGACTACTCGCAGGTTGCGTTGGACTTCGGGCGCATGCCGCGGCAATCCAGGGATCTTCGTCGAGAAGAGCGGAAGAGCGCTGGATCGCCGCGGTCGCTTAGTAGGTTCCCTCGCGATGACGACCATGGTTCGCCCCTTCAGGGCTCAGCATCTTGTGGCCTAATTTCCTGGGGCGTTGCCCCAGGCTAACTTGGACCTGCCCTTTCAGGGCGTTAGAGCAACAGCGAAACGCAACTGGATCGCCGCGGTCGCTTAGGCTCCCTCGCGATGACGAGGGTTCATGCCCTGTTTGCAGTTCCGGGGCGGCGGCACAGGCATTGCTCGCTACGCTGCTCGCACCGCCGCCTCCGCCGCCGCATTGCGCAACAACTGCACCAGCAGACAAGGCAGGAAGCTCAGCGTGATCACGGCGGAGAAGGCGATGCCGCCGAGCACGATCGCGCCCAGGCCTCGGTAGAGCTCGGTGCCGGCACCAGGGATCAGCACCAGCGGGGCCAGGCCGAACAGCGTGGTCAGGGTCGACATCAGAATTGGCCGCAAGCGCGTGCGCACCGCCTCGCCGACGGCTTCCTGCGCGCTGGCCGCGCCTTCCTCCAGCCGGCGATAGGTTTCGTCGACGATCAGGATCGGGTTGTTGACCACCGTACCGAGCAGGACCAGGAAGCCGAGCAGGGTGATCATGTCGAAGGGTTGGTTGAAGCCGCCCAGGCCGACCCAGCCGGCCAGCCCGCCGAAAGCGTTCAGCAGCGCCAGCCCGATGACACCGCCGGCGATGCCCAAGGGCACGGTCAGCATCACCAGCAGCGGCCGGCCCCAGTGGCGGAAAATCGCCACCAGCAGCAGATAGCTCAGCAGGATCGCAATCAGAAAGTTGCCAGCCATCGCCTCGCGCGTCGCACTGAGCTGATCGCTGGCACCGGAGATCTTGATCGACACCCCGGGCGGAATCTCGCCCGCCAGCCGCATCGCCTCGACCAGCTCGTCGCGAACGATGGCGACCCCGCTCTCCAGCGGTACCGACGGCGGTGGCACGATGCTCAGGGTGACCGTACGACGACCGTCCAGGCGTCGGATGCCGCCGCTATCCACCGTCTCGCGCAGTTCGGCCAGCGCGGACAGCGGCAGCACGGCGCCA
>JBGTIE010000089.1:0-3056 GCA_041745855.1 Lysobacterales bacterium
TCAGCGGCCCAGCCGCATGACGCAAGCGCATGGGCAGCGCCAGCGGATTGCCGGTCGCCTCCAGATGATCGCCAAAGACTCCGTTCAGGACCGCCCGCAGCCGCCGCTCGGCGATATTCCCCTCGCCCTGCCAGTGCGTCGGCGTGGCATGGCGCAAGAGCAGATCCAAGCCGCCGCCGACCGCCGTACCGACTCCGCGCACACTGCGATAGACAAACCCGGTAATCCCGCGCGTCCGCGGCTGGGCCGCCGAGAAATCCAGCATGGCGCGCTGCGCGATGACGGCGTGCAGCCGCTCGGAGATATCGCTGACGCCACTGACGCCATCGACCGCGAGTTGGCTCAGACCACGCAGGATCAGGGTGTTCATGGGACGAATTCGGCTCGGCTAGCGAGAAGAGCAGTTCAACACAAAGGACACTGACGATCGACTCCAGACGTGCCGACAGCACTGCCTGCGTGCCTGGCCACAGCGCCCGAGTACAACTCGGGGTTCCTTATGGCGCCTGGGCCCTGGGCCCTGGGAACCCCGAGTTGTACTCGGGCCGTCGCGCAGCGACGTGTAGACAGCGAGTTCCCCTCGGGGTCGGGGTCGGAATCGGTATCGGAATCGATTCGTTTCACCGCAACCGTCATCATTCTTGCAAACCGTGGCCACGCCGCCTCACGATCGGCGCGATCCGGTCGAGGACGCACATTCATGAAACACCCGGGCTGTTGCCTTCGATGCCGATTTCGATTCCGACCCCGACCCCGACCCCGATTCCGATTCCGATTCCGACACCAATTTCAGCACACCTGCATCAATTTGAATCGCACGCGGAACTGGCCACTGGAACTGCGCTACCCCCCACCTAAGCTATACTCCGCGCCCCCTGACGCACCCTTTCGCGTCGCCGGTCACCCCCGAAGCATGAGCACACACACCACCGAGACCGCGCGTCGTCGGACCTTCGCGATCATCTCGCATCCGGACGCGGGCAAGACCACGCTGACCGAGAAGCTGTTGCTGTTCGGCGGAGCGATCCAGCTCGCCGGCTCGGTCAAGTCGCGCAAGGCCTCGCGCCACGCCACCTCGGACTGGATGGCGATGGAGAAGGAGCGCGGCATCTCGGTGACCTCATCGGTGATGCAGTTCCCGTACAAGGAGCGCATCGTCAACCTGCTCGACACGCCCGGCCACGCTGACTTCTCCGAAGACACCTACCGGGTCCTGACCGCGGTTGATTCGGCGCTGATGGTGATCGACGCGGCCAAGGGCGTGGAGGAGCGCACGATCAAGCTGATGGACGTGTGCCGGCTGCGCGACACGCCGATCATCACCTTCGTCAACAAGCTCGATCGCGAGGGAAAGATGCCGATCGAACTACTCGACGAGATCGAGGAGGTGCTGAAGATCCAGTGCGCGCCGGTGACCTGGCCGATCGGCATGGGCTCGCGCCTGAAGGGCGTTTATCACCTGCTCAGCGGCGAGATCCATCTGTACGAGCCGGGTCGCAACCACACCCGTCAGGATTCGACCATTCTGAAGGGACTGGACGATCCGGAACTGGCGCGACGGGTACCGGTGGACGTGCTGAAGGAGTTACGCGAGGAACTGGAACTGGTCGAAGGCGCCAGCCATCCTTTTGATATGGAGCAGTACCTGGCTGGCCGCCAGACGCCGGTGTTTTTCGGCTCCGGAATCAACAACTTCGGCGTGCAACCCTTGCTGGACGCCTTCGTCGAATGGGCACCGTCGCCACGCCCGAGAGCAACCACGACCCGCCCGGTCGAGCCGACCGAGAAGGCGCTGACCGGTTTCGTGTTCAAGATCCAGGCCAACATGGACCCGCAGCACCGCGACCGGATCGCCTTCTTCCGGGTCTGCTCCGGCCACTTCCAACCCGGCCAGAAGCTTTTTCATGTGCGCACCGGCAAGGAGATGAAGATCCCCAACGCGCTGACTTTCCTGGCCAGTGAACGCGAGGCCACCGAGCACGCTTACGCCGGCGACATCCTCGGACTGCACAATCACGGCACGATCTCCATCGGCGACAGCTTCACCGAAGGCGAGGTGCTGAACTTCACCGGCATCCCCAACTTCGCCCCCGAACTGTTCCGCCGCGCCCGCCTACGCGATCCGCTCAAGCTCAAGCAGTTGCAGAAGGGCCTGATCCAGCTGTGCGAGGAAGGCGCGACCCAGGTCTTCAAGCCGATCATGGGTAACGACCTGATTCTGGGCGCAGTCGGCACACTGCAATTCGACGTGGTGGCCTACCGGCTCAAGGATGAATATGGCGTCGATTGCGCCTTCGAGACGGTCGGCATCCAGACCGCCCGCTGGGCGGTCAGCGGCGACGCCAAGGCGCTGGAAGATCTGGAAGACAAGGCCCCGGCGCAACTGGCCCGCGACGCCGCCGGCGACCTGGTTTACCTGGCCCCGACTCGGATCAACCTGCAACTGGCCGAGGAACGCCATCCCAAGGTACGGTTTCTGGCGACCAAGGAACATGGGCAGCCGGTGGACTTGTGAAGAGCAGGGCTTAGGGGTGAGGGCTGAGGGGTGAGGGGTCAGAAAGGCAGTTCCAGTGGCCAGTTCCAGTTCCAGTGAAGAGCAAGAGCACGGGCCAGGGCCGAGGGCCCAGAAAAGCCGAGGCGAGACCCGTAGGATGTCGGTGAGCTCAGCGAACCGCATCAAAGGGCCGTGGGGACCGACAGCGCCACGAACAGACCGCGACTGTTCCCCACTTCGTCATTGCGAAGGAGCCCAAGCGACTGCGGCAATCGCGTTTGCTACTCCGGACGCGAAAGCGCTGGATTGCCGCGGCCCGCGCCAAAAGAGATCGCGTCTACGATTGCGGACCGGGCGGCGCTGGCCTCTCCATGAACCCATCTCGTAAACCATTGATTTCCGGAAGTGCGGGGACCATGGCCCATGTGCATTTCCAGGTCGAAGAAGGCGCTCGGAAGCAGAACCATTCTCACGCGTGAGACGCGGAGGTCGCAGAGAGAGCAAGGGCACTGCGCCAGTGGCCGGGCAAGGATGGAACCGCGACGGTCGCCCGCTACGGGTC
>JBGTIE010000090.1:0-2812 GCA_041745855.1 Lysobacterales bacterium
CGCTGGGACCGCACTGGATCCACGCCGTCCTGCTGGCGATTGCCTTGCTGGCCTGGCTGCCGGTGTGGCTCCAGGCTGTTCGCGAGCGCCACCTGCTGGCCCGTTCTGCGCCGCGCCAGGCGCGCTACGACCGAATCGTCATCGCGGTCCTGCTCTACCTGGCGTACAGCAATCTGCAAGGCCTGGCGCGCACCTGGTTCGAACAGGGCATGACCCCGGCTGCGCTGGGACCGCACTGGATCCACGCCGTCCTGCTGGCGATTGCCTTGCTGGCCTGGCTACCGGTGTGGCTGCAGGCCGTGCGCGAGCGCCGCCTGCTGGCTGGGAGAGGCACATGAGCGTCCTGCTCAAACTGACCTGGCGAGCGGTGCTGCCGGCGGTCTTGATTGCCTGGGTCGCCTTCGTCGCGATCGACCTGATCCTGACCCTGCTCAGTGACGTGGACCATATAGGCACCGGCGCCTACGACATGACCACGCTGCTGACCGCCAAATTGCTCAGCGTGCCGCGGCGGGCGCACGACCAGTTCTTCGCCGCAGCGACGGTGGGTATGCTCGCGGGACTGGGTGGCCTGGCCGCGAGCAGCCAGTTGATCGCACTGCAGGTCGCCGGCCATTCGCGCTGGCGTATCGCCGCGGCCAGCCTGAGCGTGATCACCGTATTGCTGCTGCTGGTGGTGGCGCTGGGACAGTGGTTCGGGCCGGCCGGTGATCGCTATGCCAGCGCCCTGTCCAATTACGCCAAGAGCAGCGGCAGTGCGATGGCGGCCGATGGTTTGTGGCTGAAGGAAACCCAGGCGGTCTGGAATGCCCGCCAGTTGTACACGCCGCCGGCCGGAGCGATCGAATTGTGGCAGGTGCAGCGACTGGAGTTCGATCAGGCCCATCGCTTGCGGCGGGTCGATCGCGCCGCGCGGGCGGTCCATCGCAACGATGGCTGGTGGTTGCTCGACGGCGAGACGCTCAGGCTGGTCGACACCCTTGTGCTGCGCGAGACCTACACCGAATTGCGACTGGATTCGCGGCTGGAACCGGGCCAGATCGCGGCGCAAGTCATCCGGCCACGGCAGCAGTCGGTCAGCGATTTGCGCGCGACCCTGCGCTATGCGGACGAGAACGGACTCGACGGCCGTCTGTTCGAATCGGCGCTCTGGTACAAGCTGACTTATCCGCTGGTGGTGCTGTCGCTGTGTCTGGCGGCGCTGCCCTTTGCCTTCAGCAGCCTGCGCAGCGGTGGCCTTGGCAAGCGGGTGTTTCTCGGCATGGCGCTGGCGATCACCTTCTTCTTCCTCCACCGTTCCGCGATCAACTATGTCGAGACCCAGAACCTTAACCTGCCGCTGGTCTATCTGCTGCCGCCATTGCTTGTGGCAGCCTGGGGCCTGCGGCGGTTGCAGGCGAGCTACTAGCCCGGATATTTCACGAACCACTGGAACTTTTGCCCGACCGCGCTGGTCAAGTCCGCTCATGTCCTGCTGAGGGCAGGCCGTGGCTGGCGTTTTTTGCGGTCGATCTGAATTTTTACCGTCCTGTTTCGCCTACTTGTGGAGTGGTCATCGATGGAAATGCGTTGGGTCAATGGAATGGTGGCGCTGCTGGCGCTGACGGGGTCGGTCGCCTGGGCCGACGCGGAGAAGACGGCCACTGCGGCGATCAAGACGCTGGTGCCCGATGCGATGGTGGACGGTGTCCAGCAAGCACCGGTGGCCGGCTTCCAGGAGGTCATCATCAACGGCAACGTGATCTATGTCAGCGATGACGGCAAGTATCTGATGCAGGGCATGTTGTACGACATCGAAAAGCGCAAGGATCTCACCGAGGCGCGCAAGGCCGGTCTGCGCGGCGGCTTCATGAAAGCCTCGCCCGTGGCCGAGCGGATCGTCTTCCCGGCCAAGAACAAGAAGCACACCGTGACGGTATTCACCGACATCGATTGTGGCTTCTGTCGCCGGATGCATCAGGAGATCGAGCAGTACACCTCGCAGGGCATCGAGATCCAGTACCTGATGTTTCCACGCGCCGGCGCCGGCTCGGATTCCTTCCGCAAGTCGGTTGCGGTGTGGTGCGACAAGGACCAGCTCAAGGCCATGACGATCGCCAAGAACGGTGAAGATCCGGGCAATGCCACCTGCACCAACCCGATCGAGGCGCAGTTCCAGCTCGGCCAGAAGGTCGGTGTCACCGGTACGCCGACGCTGATCTTCGAAGACGGCAGCATCCAGCCCGGCTACCTGACCGCCGAGCAGCTGCTGCAGCGTCTGGAGCAGGTCGAGGCGAACGTCGCGGCGAAGTAGCTGGCGAGACTTGAAAAAGCGTTTAAACACGAAGGACACAAAGGACACAAAGTAGAGCAGAGCAGAGTGCTTCTTGGTTTGAAGCGTCGCCGATGCGCGCAAGCGACACCGCGACTGATTCTCCAGGCTTTTCCTTTGTGTCCTTTGTGTCCTTTGTGTTGAAAAGCTCTTGCTCTGAAGACAAATGGCGTTCGTCAAACGCGAACGCGCGCGCCGCGCTTGGTCGGCGGGCAGCTTCCACCTCTGGCATCCTTTCCACCTCTTTGTACTGGACGACGACGCGCCTGATGCCTTTGCTCATGTTGCCCGGGCCGTTGCGCCTGTCCGCATTCCGGCTCGATGCGCTCAACGCACGGCTTGCCGCCGAACTGCCGGGCGCCGCGCCGCGGGTGCTGGCCGGGCGCGATCTGTTCTTGATCGATGGGCCGGAATTGACGTCAGCGCAGATGGATCGGGCCAGTGCCTTGCTGCTCGATGCCGCCGCGGCGGCGCCGGCGAGTGCGCACAATCTGTATGTGG
>JBGTIE010000091.1:0-2947 GCA_041745855.1 Lysobacterales bacterium
GACGGCAACTCGCAGGCGCGCTTCCAGCGTGGCGGCGAGCGCCGGGCGGCGCGCGATTAGTCGCAACGCGGTTAAGAGCATTCAACACAAAGGACACAAAGGACACAAAGGAAAGCAAAGGAAAGCAAGAGCCAAGACGGTTGGTGCTGGTTCATCAGGCATCGCCTAGGGATCAGAGCTGTCGCTCGTGCTCTAAAGCTCTTCCTTCGTGTCCTTCGTGTCCTTTGTGGTCAACTGCTCTGCTCTAATTTGCACTGCTCCTTCACGGGCGTGAGATGTTCCAAACGAAAAGAGCACCGGCAAGCCGGTGCTCTTTTTTTGTTCCCGAACTGAACTTGTTCTTCTGGGCCCTGGGCCCTGGGCCCTGGGCCCTGAGCCCTGAGCCCAGCCCTGAGCCCTCAGCGGGCAGCGTTGCTGCTCATTTCGCTGTTGCGGCTGCTGTCGGTGGTCTGGGGCGGGTCGCGCATGCCGCTGGTGTGGCACCAGCCGGTCTTGTGGCCGCGATTGACAGCGCCGGAGAGCTGACCGCGGACCTGCTCGGTGGTGCCGTCTTCCGGATCGCTCAAGAGCAGATCGGTGGCCAGATGGCAGTAGTCGTAGGCCCACCAGCGGGTGTTGAAGGACGTGGTGTAGTAGTTCACCTTCGACCGCGCCCAGGTCGGGATGCCGGACAGCCAGCTCGACGCGCCGCTGTAGGTCAGGTTGCTGTTGGTGCCGCAGCCAGCCCCGAAGACTTGTCCCAGCGCGGCCAGATTGCCGGCCAGCGAGGTGCCCTGGTACGGCGTACCGACCGACTGGATCAGGCGGCTGCCGGTAGCGTTGTCCAGACCGCTCCAGTAGTAGGTGTACAGATGCGTCGATGCTGCGCCGCCCTGGCTGTGAGCAACGACACCGAAGGAATTCCAGGTCGCACCGTAATCTCGGATCAAGCGCGCGAAGGCGTCGTGACTGCGGTTCTGGCTCAGGTCCTGGAACACCGATGCGGTACCGAACTGACCGGCCACCCCACCCCAGACGTTGCCCGAGCAGTAACCGTGCACCAGCAGCAGGCGCCGGCCGACGCCTTCTGCGCGCAGGGCCGCTGGACGCGGGCCGAAGCGCATCTCGTCGTCGACCGCACGGACCGACTCGGTGGCCCCACGGGGCAACCGATCCAGACTGAGTTTCATTACCGGTGCGCTCAGCAAGGTGATGAAATGGTCGGGATCCTCGATCCGCAGATTGCGCAGTTCCAGGCTGCCGTTGGCGGCAGTCAAGGCCAGCCAGCGGGCGTCGAAACCCAGCGTGATCCGGCCGTCGCGCAGTTCGGTCATTCCCGCGACCCAGCTTACCGGCTGGCTGCGCAACCCATTGCTCGCCCAGATCTCGGCGTAGGCTCGATAGTGGCTCAGCGGCTGGCGGCTGTTGAGCGGGATATCGATGCTGACGCGGCGATCATCCAGCGCCTTGCCAATCGCCGTGTTCGAGGCCAGGCTCAGATCGGCGGCGATCACCGGCACCAGATGCTCGGCGCTGCGGGCATAGGGCAAGCCGTCCATGCCGACCCCCTCAACCCGGACCTGCACCGTGTAATCGCCGGCCTCGCTGGCCAGGAAACTGGCACCAAAGACGCCGTCACCGGCGCGACCATCCTGATGCCTGCCGTCATCACGCATCGCAACGAGGCTGCTACGGCCACTCGGGCTCGTCACCCGCATCGAGGCGGCATCGATGCGCAAGGCGTTGCTCACCGCCAAGCCGCTGGCGTCGACATTGTGGGCGCTGGCCTGGAACGCGATCTGCTGGCCCAGGGTCTGGTTGAAAGCCACCTGCTGCGACTTCAGACGCGCCGGTCCACCGCCTTCGAGCAGGATGAAGCCGCGCTGCTGGCTGGCTGAATCGGCATCGATCTGGACCGCCCAGGTGCCGCGTTCCATCTGCTCGAAGGCGTAGTACTCGGCTGGGAACTGGTTGTTCCCGAGGACCATTTCCGTCGCGCTGACCTGCTGCGCGATGCGGTGCGCGGCACTGGCGCTGCGCGCATTCGGCGCCTGCAGGGACAGATTCCAGTCACGGGCGCCGTTGTTGAGCACGATCAGGCGTGCGGTTTCGGCTTCGATCGGCAGACTGCCGCGCCATGCAAAGCGCCCGTCCGCCCCCGCGGACAGTTCGACAGGCATCAGCAGACTCTTGGATTCGATCGCGCTGTCGGCCGGATTGGCCGGCGCCATCTGCGCGAACTCACTCGCCGGCCCCCCCAGTTGCTTGACCGGCGGCAAGCCGGCGGCACTGGCAGACATGGCGGAAACAGCGGACAACAACGACAACAGCAGGACAGACCCTGGCACTGGATTCACGACGACCTCCCTCGTACGTGAAAGCACCGCCTCGCGGCGGCACCGTGGTGGAAGGAGACACCCGGCGGCGCTCCATACGTGGCCGTATGGTAAACGCCAGCTGAATGTCAGCGCAATAGCTTTGTGCACTTTTTTTGGCGAATAGTGACGTGAAGGGGCATAGGCGCCCGAGACGGGGCGTGCGAGTCAAAATGATGGGTGTGATGATTCGCGGCGGCCACCGGTTATCGTCGATGATCCTCCTGCTCGTACTCGTATTCGTACTCGAAAGCACCGACCCTGATGCCATCGAGTACGAGTACGAGTACCGCGATGCTGAGTACGAGTACGACCCCGCTGTCGACCTGTAGCGGGTGACCGACGCGGTTCCATCCTTGCCCGGCCACTGGCGCGGTGCTCTTGCTCTCTCTGCTTCCTCCGCGTCTCCGCGTGAGCTGCTCTTCGCTGTTGATATCGAGGACTGCCTGACCACATCAGTTTGACTCGCACCCGCGCCCGAGACGGGAAAGGATTTGCGAGTTCACGATCCAAGCGAGTAGCCTAGCCGCAACCAGGCCGGGCGCGCACGCAGCGCGGCCGAGGCCGAGCGCGCGGAGGCGCAGTATCAGCGC
>JBGTIE010000092.1:0-6082 GCA_041745855.1 Lysobacterales bacterium
TGGTCTGCCTGCAGGAGACGCGTGCCCACGCCGACCAGCGCGGCAAGCATGGCGGCTTCGGCGTGGCCGGCATGGACGCCTATTTCGAGGACTCCCACCGCCCGGGCTATAGCGGCGTGGCGCTGTACTGTCGGCGCCGGCCGGACCAGCTCCTGCGCGGCATCGGCGTGCCAGCATTTGACCAGGAGGGGCGCTGGCTGGAGGCCCGTTGGGATGATCTGTCGGTGGTCTCGCTGTATCTGCCGTCGGGTTCCTCGAGCGAGGCGCGGCAGACCTTCAAGTACGAAACGCTGGACTGGCTGGCCGATCATCTGGCCCGGCTCTCAGCGGATGGCCGACGTTACATCATCTGCGGCGACGTCAACATTGCCCATCGCGCCATCGATCTGAAGAACTGGCGCTCGAACCAGAAGAATTCCGGCTTCCTGCCGGCCGAACGGGCCTGGATGGATCGGCTGCTGGCAGGCGCCTGGCGCGACAGCTATCGACTACTGCGCCCGGAGACCGCCGAGTACACCTGGTGGAGCAACCGCGGTCGCGCCTGGGACAACAACGTCGGTTGGCGCATCGACTACCAGCTCATCAGCAGCAACCTGGCCGGGCAAGTGGGCGATGTGGCGATCTATCGCGATCAGCGCTTCTCCGACCATGCCCCCTACACGGTCGACTACCAGCTGCCCCGGATGCGTCGGCGCGAGGCGGGCGTGGCCGGAGAACGCGGTCAGGCTTGCGAGCACACTGGGGTCTGAAGAGCCGAAGAGCTGAAGAGCTGATTGACCACAAAGGACACAAAGGAGAGCAGAGCGAGCAGGGCAGAAGAGAATGGCGGTTGACTGGCGCAGCTCGGCCAGAACGCCCAGGAACTGCGGTTGTGCCGGGCGGGGCCTTCATGCTCACGGCAAGTCGTTGTGGCCGAACCCATGCTGCCCTCGATTCCGATTCCGATTCCGTTTCCGATTCCGACACCGACTCCCGGCTTTAAATCGCTTCATCAGCTTCAACAGCACCCGCTCATGCTCTTCCTTTGTGTACTTTGTGTCCTTTGTGGTTTCCCGCTCTTTTCGCTCTTGCTCTCACCTGTCCAGCAGCGGCTGCTCGTACTCCGGCTTCTGCTCACGCGCGAGCAGCGACTTGAGGCCCTCGTGCGGCGTGATGTCGCGATGCAGCACCGCCTGGACGTGGGCCGAGATCGGCAGATCGAGCTGATGGCGAAGGGCCAGGCGCATGACCTCGTCGCTGGTGTGCACGCTCTCGACCACCTGACCAATGTCGGCGACCGCCTCTTCGATCGACACGCCTCTTCCCAGCGCCAGGCCCAACCGCCGGTTGCGCGATAGATCGCCGGTGCAGGTGAGCACCAGATCGCCCAGGCCGGCCAGGCCCATCAGGGTCTCGGCGCGCCCGCCGATAGCCGCATTCAGGCGCATCATCTCGTTCAGGCCGCGGGTGATCAGGCCGGCGCGGGCGTTCAGGCCCAGGCCCATGCCATCGGCGATGCCGGTCGCAACCGCGAGCACGTTCTTCATCGCCCCGCCGAGTTCGGCCCCGGCGATATCGTCGCCCGAGTAGGCGCGCAAGGTGGGGCCATGGAGGACCGCGGCCACACGCTGGACGAAGGCCGGATCGGGGCCATGCACGGTCAAGGCGCTGGGCAGGCCGGCGGCCACTTCGCGGGCGAAAGTCGGCCCGGTCACGACCGCCTGGGCGCAGTTCGGCCCGTAGACCTCGTCGACCACCTCATGCAGGAAACGACCCGAGCCGGGCTCGAAGCCCTTGGTGGCCCAGGCGATGCCGGTCAGTTCCGGGCGCAGTCGGTGCATCGCTCGGACGGTATCGACGAAGGCGTGACTGGGCACGACGATGAGCGCGATCTCACAGCTGCTCAGCGTGTCCGCCAGATCAGCGCTGTAGCGCAGGCTCTCGGGCAACGGCTGATCCGGCAGATAACGGGCGTTGACGCGGGTCGCCGCCATCTGCGCCATCGCCTCGGGGTCGCGACCCCACAGCTGCACCGGGTGGCCGTGACGGGCAATCAACGCCGCCAGGGCCGTTCCCCAGGAGCCGGCGCCAAGGACGCCCACGCAGCTCCCGGAGAGGCTGTTCATGGAACGGTCTGCGCGTTCAGGCCGCGGCGGCTTCTTCCTGCCGACGCTTGAGCTGATCGGCATAGATCTGGTCGAAGTTGATCGGCTGCAGCAGGAACGGCGGGAAACCACCGTTCTGGACCAGGTCGGAGATCGCCTGACGCGCATAGGGGAACAGCGTGTGCGGGCAGTAGGTGCCGAGCACCGCGTCGCGCTGGCCCGCCTCGAAGCCGTTGAGACCAAACACACCGGCCTGCTGGACTTCGGCCAGATAGACCGTCTTTTCTTCCAGCTTGCAGGTGACGGTCAGCGACAGGACCACCTCGAACATGCCTTCGGCGAAGTTCTGCACCTTCTGTGACAGGTTCAGGTCGATCCGTGGCTGGCCCTGCTCCTGGAAGATCTGTGGCGCGTTGGGGGCTTCGAAGGACGCGTCCTTGACGTAGATCTTCTGGATCTGCAGCTGCGCCTGGGGGGCGGTGCCGCCGTTGCTTGCGATGGGGTTGCTTTCGTTCTCGGCCATGTTTGTGAAACTCCTTCAAGGGCGGGTCCGCGGTCGCCTGAGCAGACCGACCGGACGGGGACAAAGACCGCCGATTATTTCATGAAGGCGCCCGGGACGCACCCTGCTACCGGTTGAAGGGTGCAAGTCAAGGTAATGCTGTGGCTGACCCGCATGAATCCGAGGGCCCATGGCTCAGGGCCCAGGGTCCAGTCCAGAGCCAACCGTGAGCAGTTCGAAACCCAAGCCCGTGCAGCGATAACCAATAGTTTTTATCTATCACATTCCTATCATTCATCATTTGTTGTGATTAAACTGGCCAAATCGCTCCTAAAGGCGCTTTGGGGAACTTTCAAGGCTTAGCAGAGACCAATGTCGAGTGCTAAACTTGAGTCCAGATGTGGGGCTCAGGCCTCGACCACGAACTTGGGAGGAAGACATGACCTACGCCATGGTGGCAAACAACCTGCCGGTGATCGGCGCGGTCGGCAGCCTGGAAGCCTATGTCGGTACCGTCAATCGCATCCCGGTGCTCAGCGCCGAGGACGAGCAGGCGCTCGCCAGACGCTTCCAGAGTGAAGAGGATCTGGAAGCGGCGCGGCAGCTGATCATGGCTCATCTGCGCTTCGTCGTGCACGTGGCGCGTGGCTATCAGGGCTACGGCCTGGGACTGGCCGACCTGATCCAGGAAGGCAACATCGGCCTGATGAAGGCGGTCAAGCGCTTTGATCCCGACGTCGGCGTGCGGCTGGTGTCGTTTGCGGTGCACTGGATCCGGGCCGAAATCCACGAGTTCATCCTGAAGAACTGGCGCATCGTCAAGGTCGCCACGACCAAGGCCCAGCGCAAGCTCTTCTTCAATCTGCGGCGCGCCAAGAAACGTCTGGGCTGGTTGAGCGCGGCCGAAGTGCAGGTCGTTGCCGACGATCTGGGCGTCGATCCGGCCGTGGTGGTCGAGATGGAGTCACGCCTGAACGGTCATGACGTCGCCTTCGACGCTCCGGCCGACGACAGCGACGAGCCGCGGCCCTCGCCGGTCGCCTTCCTGACCGACCACAGCGCCGATCCGTATGCCGAGGCCGAAGGGGCCGAGCGCACGGAGATGCAACTCGAGACGCTGACCGAAGGCCTGGAGCGCCTGGACGAGCGCTCACGCGACATCGTTACCCGTCGCTGGCTCAACGAGCCGAAGGAAACGTTGCAGGATCTGGCCGAGGAATACGGCGTTTCCGCCGAACGCATCCGCCAGATCGAAGCCAACGCGTTCAAGAAGATGCGGGCACTGTTTACCGACTGAGCATCCAAAGCGATGCGGAGCATCGCACTCCAAAGGGTGCTGCGCACGCCAGATCGCACCGCCGCTCTTCTTCGCACTCCCCAAAGCACCGGCCGGGCGTGCACAATGCCATTTTTGCCGATTGCCGCCGTCCGGGCGGCCCGTTGCGCTTATGGATTTCTCGCAAGGCTTGCTGCTCGCGATTGTCGCCGCGACCGTAGTGCTGTTCCTGTGGGGTCGCTGGCGGCATGACCTGGTCGCGCTGGCCGCCTTGCTGGCCTGCGTAATCACTGGTCTGGTTCCGGCTGGCGAAGCCTTTGCCGGCTTTGGCCACCCGGCGGTCATCACGGTCGCCTGTGTGTTGATCCTGAGCGCGGGTCTGGAATCGTCCGGCGCGGTCAACACGCTGGCACAGCGGGTGCTGCCGAAGGCCGCCGGTGTGCTGCCCAGTCTGGCTGCACTGTCCTTGCTTGGCGCGGCCCTGTCGGCATTCATGAACAACGTCGGCGCGATGGCCATGCTGATGCCGCTGGCGCTGCAGATTGCCGCTCGCCACAAAATCCCCCCCGGCCGCCTGTTGATGCCGTTGGCCTTCGCGACGATTCTCGGCGGCATGACCACCTTGATCGGCACGCCGCCAAACCTGATCGTGGCCGGCTTTCGCGCCGAGCACAGTGGCGAGCCCTTCAGCATGTTCGACTTTGCACCGGTCGGCGTTGCTGTGGCCGTCGCCGGCTTGCTGTTTCTGCTGCTGGTCGGCTGGCGTCTGGTGCCGACCCGGGCCGGTCGCTCGGAAGGCTTTGACACTGCGCGCTACATGACCGAGGCGAGGATCGGGGCCAACTCAAAGGTAATCGGCAAGCGGCTGCGCGATATCGAGGGCACGCTGGAGCAGAGTGGCGCTCAGGTAGTCGCACTGGTGCGCAACGAGATGCGCATGCTGGCGCCGAATCCGGGCCGCCAGTTACTGGTCGGCGATCTGCTCGTGATCGAAGCCGAACCAGAGAGCTTCGGCTCGGCGCTGGCCAGTCTGGGCCTGAAGCTGGAAGAGGCGGTCCGCTCGAAGGACGGAAACAAGGACAACGACCAGGACAAGGAAGGCGACGACGGCAAGCGTGACGAGCAGGCGCGAACCGAGTCGAAGACCGAGAACCCGAACAGCAGCAAGGATTCAGACGACTCCGAGCAAAGCGCCGGGACGCGATCCAGTGATGACAGCGAGATCGTCCTGGCCGAGTATGTGGCGATGCCGAGGGCCCCGCTGATTGGGCGCACACCACGCGATCTGCAGTTGCGGGCGCGCTTTGGCATCAACCTGCTGGCGATCTCGCGCCAGGGCGCGCGGCGCGTTCAACGTTTACGCACGACCCAGCTTGAAGGTGGCGATGTGCTGTTGCTGCAGGGACCGCCCGAGGCCATGGCCGAGTTCGCCAACGAGTACGAATGCGTGCCGCTGGCCGCCCGCAGCATCAACCTGCCGAACCGCCGCCTGGCCGGCCTGGCCCTGCTGACGATGCTCGGCGCGGTCACCCTTGCCGCGACCGGGCTGCTCGCCGCGGCGATTGCCTTCGCGCTCGGCGTCTTGCTCTATGCGCTGCTCCGGATCGTGCCGCTGCGGCGCATCTATCAGAGTGTCGACTGGCCGGTGATTGTGTTGCTCGCCGCCCTGATCCCGGTCGCCGGTGCGCTCGCCAGCACCGGCGTGGCCGAGTTGCTGGCCGATCTGCTGGTCAATCAGGTAGCGCAGGGTCATGCGATCTGGGCGCTGGCACTGATCCTGGTAGTCACGATGACGCTGTCGGACTTCATGAACAATGCCGCCACTGCGGCGGTGATGTGCCCGATCGCGATCGGCACCGCGCTCCAGCTTGGGGTGGCCGTCGATCCGTTCCTGATGGCCGTGGCGATCGGCGGATCGTGCGCCTTCCTGACCCCGATCGGGCATCAGAACAACACCCTGATCCTGGGACCCGGCGGCTTCCACTTTGGCGATTACTGGCGTCTGGGCCTGCCCCTGGAAATCCTCGTGGTCGCAGTCAGTCTGCCGACCCTGCTCTGGATCTGGCCGCTGGGCGGGACCTGAGCGACACTCGCCCAGCCATGATTGATCAGGCACTGCAGCAGTTCTGGCCGGCGCGCTGCGTGGCCTGTGTCGGACCGGCGACAGGGCGCGATCTGTGCGTAGCCTGCGCGGCCGAACTGCAGCGCAACGAGCCGGCT
>JBGTIE010000093.1:0-6199 GCA_041745855.1 Lysobacterales bacterium
GAACCCGTGGCGCCCACAGCGGCTCCCGACGGGCGCTATGTCGTGCGCTTCGGCAGTTTTGGCGATCAGGCCAATGCCGATCGGCTGGTGCGGCGCTTGAAACAGCAAGGGGTCGAAGCCAGCGTAGAGCCGGTCAAGGCCGGCGAGCGCACGCTGCAGCGGGTGATCAGTCAGCCGGTGGCCGATCGCCCAGCGGCAGAAAAGCTGCGGCTGTCGGTTCGCAAGTCAATGCCCGAGATCTCCGCCCAGGTGGCCGAGCTGGATTTGCCCCTGCCGACCGCCAGTCGGGTGGCGCAGCCGGTGGTCAGCGGCTGGGCGGTCCAGGTGGGAGTGTTCAGCACCACTGAGGCGGCCGAGAAGCTCGTCGCCGATCTGCGCACTGCCGGTCACGAAGCCTACTTTGAGCGCATGCCGAGCAATGGCAAGGTGCTGTACCGGGTCCGCGTCGGGCCACTGGCGCGGCGGGAAGATGCCGATCGCGCCGTCGCCGACATCAAGACCAAGCGCAAGCTCGACGGGCTGGTAGTCACCTATCCGTGAGCGAGGCCGCGGCCGCACTCAATTGGGCCGACTGGCTGATCATCGGCGTGTTGCTGTTGTCTGCGCTGGTCAGTCTGCTGCGCGGGTTGGTAGTGGAAGTGGCCAGCTTGGCGATCGCGATCGCCGGGGTGCTGCTGGCCTTCCATTTCGCAAGTCCAGTCGCCGAGCAGTTCCTGCAGGGCGTCGATGTGGTTCCGCTGCGCATCGGTATCGCCGCACTGGCCATCTATATATTGACCTCGGTGGTTGGCGCGCTGTTTCTGTACCTGATCAAGCGGCTGGTCCGGACGGTCGGGCTCTCGGGCACGGACCGGATGCTGGGTCTGGTGTTTGGTGTGGCTCGCGGGCTGTTGGTCGTGGTCGCACTGTTCTGGGTCGGCATGCTGGTGCGCTTCGACCATAGCGACTGGTGGCAGCAATCGCGCCTGATGCCGACGATAGCCCACGCCAGCGGCGCCCTGCTGCTCTTCTTGCCGGCCAACGTGCGTGAGATGATCGCCAACCCGGAGGCGAGCCTGTCGGGCTTGTCGCCCAATCTGCTGCCAGCGATGCCCGGGATGCCCGGACTGCCTGGCCAGCCCCGGCAGCTGGAACAGCCGATGGCGCCGCCCGCGGACACCGGCCCGGATGCACGCTTGAAGCTCGATGACGAATCACTGGAGTAGCTGAACGAGATGTGCGGAATCATCGGAATCGTCGGTAGGGCGGAAGTGGCGGGTGCGCTCTACGATGGCCTCACGGTGCTCCAGCATCGTGGCCAGGACGCCGCCGGCATCGCTACCGCCGACGCCCTGCGCTTGTGTTTGCACAAGGGTAACGGGCTGGTGCGCGACGTGTTCGAGGCGAGCGAGATGGCCCGGCTGCGCGGCGCGGTTGGCATCGGCCATTGTCGCTATCCGACCGCCGGCTCCGAGGGCGCGGCCGAGGCGCAGCCCTTCTACGTCAACTCGCCCTTCGGCATCGCGCTGGCCCACAACGGCAATCTGATCAATTCGGCCGAGCTCAAGCGCGAGCTGTTCGTCGAGGACCGACGACATATAAATACAGAGTCCGATTCGGAAGTGCTGCTGAACGTGCTTGCGCATGAACTGCAGGCGCAGGAACGCCTCCGGCTGCAACCCGACCACCTGTTCCAGGCGGTCTCCGGCGTCCATCACCGTTGTCGGGGCGGTTATGCCGCGGTGGCCCTCGTGCTCGGCTTCGGTCTGGTTGCCTTCCGCGATCCGCACGGCATCCGGCCGCTGGTCATCGGTGTGCGCCACACCGAGCAGGGCGAGGAGTACGCGATTGCCTCGGAAAGCGTCGCGCTGGATATCCTTGGCTATGAGCGGATGGGCGACGTGGCTCCCGGCGAGGCGGTCGTCATCACCAAGCGCGGCGAGTTGCATCGGCGTCAGTGCGCGCTGCCCAAGCCGCACGCGCCGTGCATCTTCGAATATGTCTATCTGGCCCGGCCCGATTCGATCATGGAGGGTGTGTCGGTCTACCAGGCGCGGTTGAACATGGGCGAGCGGCTGGCGCACAAGATCCTGCGCGAGCGGCCCGATCACGACATCGAAGCCGTGATTCCGATTCCCGACACCTCACGCTCCGCCGCGCTGCCAATGGCCCGCCTGCTCGGCGCCGAGTACCGCGAAGGCTTCATCAAGAATCGCTACATCGGCCGCACCTTCATCATGCCGGGCCAGACCGAGCGAGCCAAATCGGTCCGGCGCAAGCTCAACACCATCGAGCAGGAGTTCCGCGACAAGGTCGTACTGCTGGTCGACGACTCGATCGTGCGCGGCACCACCTCGCGCCAGATCATCCAGATGGCCCGTGATGCCGGCGCGCGCAAGGTCTATTTCGCCTCCGCCGCACCGCCGGTACGGCATCCAAATGTCTACGGCATCGACATGCCGACCGCGACTGAGCTGGTCGCCTTCGGCAAGGATCATCACCAGATCGAGCAGGCGCTCGGCGCGGACTGGCTCATCTACCAGGACCTGGACGATCTGACCGACGCAGTGCGCGCAGTCAATCCCGAACTCGAATTGTTCGACAGCTCCTGCTTCAGCGGCGAATACGTCACCGGCCTGTCCGAAGAGTACCTGGAGCAACTCGAACTGCTGCGCTCGGACGACGCCAAAAGCAAACGCCGCACCCCGCAGCCGGCGTGAAAATGGAACCCCGAGTTGTACTCGGGCCAGGACGCGACGCAGCATGAATGGAACCCCGAGTTGCACTCGGGCCAGACTGCGACACAGCCGAAAAGGAACCCCGAGTTGTACTCGGGCAAGGCTGCGACGCAGCCAACAGGAACCCCGAGTTGTACTCGGGCCAGACTGCGAAGCAGCCTGAATGGAACCCCGAGTTGCACTCGGGCCAGGTGCCAGGAACCCCGAGTTGTACTCGGCCAAAACACCCAGCCCAGCCACCGGAACCCCGAGTTGCACTCGGGCCAAGGACCCTGCCCAGCCACCGGAACCCCGAGTTTCACTCGGGCCAGGTGCCGACGCAGCCAACAGGAACCCCGACCATGCAATCCCCAGTCTCCCCCGACCCGACCATCCAGACCCTGCGCGACCAGCTGGAAGCCGGTCTGGCGGCAGGGCAGGGCGATTGCCTGCACGACGCCGCGCGCGCGGTGCTGATCGAGGCGCAGGTCGAATCCAAGCTGACCGGGCTGGCCGCGTTGGTCGAGCGCGCCCGACTCGGATCATTGGCTCCATCGCGGAACATCGCGGTCCGCCCCGGCCCCGACACCCCCGGCCGGCCGGCGCATCCCGAACTGGTCCCACCCCGCGAACTACGCCAACGCAAGCTCGGCAGCATCGAAGGCCGGGCCGCATTGCTGCACGCAGTCGCCCACATAGAGTTCAATGCAATCAACCTGGCGCTGGACGCGGCGCAGCGTTTCACCGGAATGCCGGTCGCCTACTATGCCGACTGGCTCAGCGTAGCCGTCGACGAGGCGCGCCACTTCCAGTTGCTGACCCAGCGATTGGGCGAACTCGGTCATCAGTACGGCGACTTCCCCGCCCACGACGGCCTGTGGCAGATGGCCCGGATCAGCGCCGACGATCCGCTGGCAAGGATGGCCCTGGTGCCAAGATTGCTGGAAGCGCGCGGACTGGACGTCACCCCGGCGATGATGGATCGGCTGCAGAGCGTGGGAGACCAAGCCAGCGCCGACTGTCTGGCCCTGATCCTGCGCGAAGAAGTCCGCCACGTAGCGATCGGTGACTACTGGTATCGGCGGTTCTGCAGTCAGATCGCAGTGTGTCCCGAGCAACAGTTCCTGGACTTGTTGCACGCGCGCGCACCCGGCGCGCTGCGACCACCCTTCAACCAGGCGGCGCGACTGGCCGCCGGCTTCAGCGCCGAAGAACTGGCGACGCTGGAACGGCAGCAATGAGGCCTTTCCCTGGGACCGCGGGCGTCCCGCCCGCAGGCTCCAAGCCATCTCAAGCCCCAGCACTTCGACGCTCCCCCTGGGACCGCGGGCGTCCCGCCCGCAGGCTCCGAACTCGCCTCTCGACGTGGGAAATGGACATACGCCGTGGAATCCTCAGGCACTTCGCCCACATCACCACCCTGCCATCCACGCCATTCCGCCAAAAGTTCCACAGAAATCCGCGCCGGATACTTCCGGAACAGCGTTCTTCTGTGCTACGGTTCCCCGTGATTCTGGGCGCGGTTGTGCGGCTGCGCCCGGAAACATTCGGGCGCAGTCGATACACCGAACCACAACGAGGTCTTAACTCGATGAAAACGAACAAGTTGTTGCTCGTCACCGCGCTGGGCGCGGCGTCCCTGATGGCCGCCACCACCGCGTCGGCCTGCTCCCTCTCTGCTTGGAGCTCAGTCTCCGGCACTCCCGTTGCAAACCAGCCTGACCAATCACCCTCCGTTGCGCGCTACTCCGGCGCATGTGGGATGCAAGCCGACGCTATCGGTGACTTCGTCACCGACAACACGCCGGCCGACGAAGCCAGCTATCGCGTGCGGTTCTACGTTTACACTGGTACCCACGCAGGCGGTACCGCCGACATCTTCCAGGCCCGCAACGGTACTGGCACCAACATCATCCGCGTCCAGTACAACGGATCGCAGCTGAGCTTCGGCATGAACGGCACCGGGACCACCCGTACCGCGGCCGTCGTTCCAAATCGGTGGTATGGGGTCGAGCTTGCCTGGGAGGCCGCAGCCGCCGGGAGCCTGAATATCACAGTCAAGGGTGCAGGCTCTTCGACGCCGATTGCCGTTTCCCCGATCACCGGAATCAACAACTCCAGCGACCGCATTGCCGAAGCACGTCTGGGCAAGATTGCGGGCGCGGGCACCGGCTTCATAAACTTTGATTCGTTCGACTCTCGCCGCACGACCAGCCCTGGTTTCTTGTGTCGCGGGGACGCCAATAATGATGGTGCGATCGGCGCGCAAGATCGCATCCTGGTCACGAACGAGATTGCTGCGTTCGGTGCGCCGGTTGCAACAGGGCAGCCCGATGCCAACGAAGACGGCGCGGTCGGTGCGCAAGACCGAATCGTGATCACCAATCTGATTGGCGCATTCGCCGATTGCAGCGACGTCTAGGAGAATTTCATGAATGCTACTAAATTCGCTGTAATTGGTTTGGCTCTCGCGTCCTCAGCGACGTTTGCTGATGAACTCGTCGTAACGCAGCAGGAAAAGGGCGGGACTCACGCGATCGCGATCGACTATGTCAGTGAGGGAAAAGCCGCTGCATTTGAGTTTCGAATCGAGGTTCCGGGCGGCGCCACTGCAAAGGTCTCGCTTGAGAAGTGCATGGAAGGTCTTCCGAAGTCCCACTTGGGACAGTGCACTTTTGCAAAGGGACACATCATAGGTCTTGTCTACAACGACAGCAACGAGCCATTTCCGGCTGGCGTCCACAAGATTGGACGTGTATATGTCTCTGGCGCAGGTGCGGGCAAGCCCGTGGTAAATCATTTCCTCGCGGCAGATGCTAAGGCTGACAAATTGCCATCCGTGATTCGGGATGGTGGTGCGGCTAAGTAATAGAACCTGAACGACGTGCCCTTTAAGGAGTGACAATAATGAAGAAACTAACAATCGTGGCAGCATGCGTGGCGGGGCTGTTCGGCTCCGCCGCGTTTGCCCAATCGATAACGGCAGGAAATGCAACCGGGGCTCCGGGCACAATTGCTCAGCCCAGCCCGGTTCCGGTCACGTTTACGCGCAATGCAGCCACGCCTGTGGCTGACTATAGTGCTCGTATTTCCTACGATACAACCCAGTTGGACATTACTGTGGCCGCTGCCAACGGTGGCAATTGTACGGTGAACGATGCGCTTGGACTGATCTCCTTGCAGCCGCCTCCGGGACAGAGTGATCTGGCGACCAATGTCTACTGCAATTTGACGGTAACGGTTGCTGCCGGTGCTACCAACCCGGGATCGGTCACGTTAGACGTAAGGACAGACTTCGCTGGCGGTGGCTGCTTCGACGCTGCAGCTGCGCCAGTAAACTGTACTTTAAACGACGGAACAATAACGGTCGGTGCCCCCGCCGGTGTCCCCCCAACCCTCACCTACATGCCGCCCCCGGGATCGAGTGTGGTTTTCCCGGGTTCGGGTGGCCAGTTGTTGAACGCCACCATCGCGGTGACGGGTACGGGTGGTTCGGGTACGGG
>JBGTIE010000094.1:0-3194 GCA_041745855.1 Lysobacterales bacterium
GCGCGCTGTCGGCGGCCGATCTGGCGCCGATCGCCAACGCGCCGGAGCGCTTGCTGTACCTGCTTCCGCAAGTCGCGCTGGCGGCGTGAGGCGATGGGGCGGGGATGATCCGACCCAAGAGCGATAAAGAACAGATAACCACAAAGGACACAAAGGACACAAAGGAAGAGCTTTTGAGCACCGACGCCTCGCCGGGCTTCTACCTCACGACTCGCGGCCGTGGCTGAGTTTCGCGGGTCAACGACGCTATTCAGGATTTCCCTTGCTCTGCTCTCCTTCGTGTCCTTTGTGTCCTTTGTGGTCAATCAGCTCTTCAGCTTTTCAGCTCTTCAGCGCTTCCGGTCTTCAGCGCAGCCGCCGGGCCCGAAAGCGGCAGGGTAGACTTGCGCGACTCTCACGCCGAGCCCGCCATGCAAGCCACTCGCGACATTTCCGATCTGCTCGACATCATGGCGCGTCTGCGCGATCCGGATGGCGGCTGCCCGTGGGATCTGGAACAGGACTTCCGAACCATTGCCCCCTATACGATCGAGGAAGCCTATGAGGTGGCCGATGCGATCGAGCGCAGCGCGATGGGCGAACTGGTCGCCGAGTTGGGCGATTTGCTGTTGCAGGTTGTATTCCATGCGCAGATGGGCAAGGAAGCCAGGTTGTTCGATTTTGGCGACGTGGTGCGAGCCATCAACGACAAGATGATCCGACGCCATCCGCATGTCTTTGGCGACGCAGCCATCGGCAGTGCCGACGCCCAGTTGGAAGCTTGGGAGCAGATGAAGGCCGTCGAGCGCGGCGCACAAACGAGCCGGCTGGATGCAGTATCCCGCGGTCTGCCCGAATGGCTGCGCGCGCACAAGCTGCAGAAGCAGGCAGCGCGCGCCGGTTTCGAGTGGCCGGCGGTGAGCGATGTGCTGGACAAGCTGGAAGAGGAGATCGGCGAGTTGCGAGCCGAAATGGCGGCCGGCGCGGCGAAGGAGCGATTGCAGGACGAGTTGGGTGACGTAGCCTTCGTGCTGGTCAACCTGGCCCGTCATCTGAAGCTCGACTACGGCGCGGCGCTGGGCGGCTGCAACGCCAAGTTCGAGCGACGCTTCAGACGGATGGAAGCTCTGGCGAACAGCGACGGCGGCATCGAATCACTGGATTTCGAGGCGCTCGAGCGACTCTGGCGATGTGTGCGGCAGGAGGACCATCAGGGCTTGCTGGATTCGACCGGGGCCGTGCACGAGGTTGCCTCCAAGGTGTGACGACGCCCTGAGCCGTCGGGACGCGACAGGGGTTCGTCAGACAGTCGTACTCGTACTCGTACTCAGTGCAACGGTACTCGTACTCGACAGACAGCGACGTTTGGCTGAGCGTGACTCGACGTGGACCGCCAATTGATCGAGTACGAGTACGAGTACCGCGACGCTGAGTACGAGTACGACGCCACTATAGCGATGCACGCCCCTGCTGGCCGACGCCGCGCTACCATCAATCCCTGGTACCCATAGAGAACACCCAATGCCCCCAGTCACGCTGGCCCTGTTGATCAGCAACGTCGTCGTCTTCCTGATGCAGGGGGTCTATGGCGAGGGTTTGCTGATCCCCTTCGCACTGTGGCCGATCGGCAACAGCGGCCTTGAAGTCGGCGTAATGGGGGGCGCGGAATGGCCTGGCTTTGCGCCGTGGCAGTTGGTCACCTACGGCTTCCTGCACGGCAGTTGGGGTCACCTGTTCTTCAACATGTTTGCGCTGTGGATGTTCGGGGCAGCGCTGGAGCAGTTGTGGGGCTCGACCCGTTACGCCGGATTCGTTCTGACCGGGATCATTGGCGCCGGCATCGCCCAGCTGATCGTCGCCGCCGTGAGCGGCATGCCGTACCCCACGGTCGGCGCGTCGGGCGGTGTGTACGCCGTGCTGCTGGGTTTCGGCATGATGTTTCCGAACCGGATGGTGCTGCTGCTTATCCCGCCGATACCGATGAAGGCGAAGTACCTGGTGATCATCTTCGGATTGCTGGAACTCTTCCTCGGCGTCACCGGCACCCAGCAGGGCGTGGCCCATTTTGCTCATCTGGGCGGCATGGTCACGGGCTTTTTCCTGATCCGGAAGTGGCAGCGCGACTTCGCCCGACGCGAGGATGTGGAGCGGCTGCCGTAGGTTGGAGCGCGCGTTCGTGCGGCTAAGTTGGTGTGAAGCATTGGGGCACCGGGGCACAGGGCACAGGGCCCAGATAAGAGCTGATTCGAGGCCGACCCGCATCAGTCGGGCTTCGGTTACGGACATGGGCGATGTCGAACTGGACATCCCGCCGCGCACATGAAAAGTGCTGCAGCTTCGACTTTTCCGTGTAGAATGATCGCATTGAATGCAGTGCGATCAATGGAGGCATGCCATGGCCACGCTGACGGTCCGAAATTTGAACGACGATGTGAAACGCAGGCTGAAAGTTGCGGCGGCGGAGCGCGGGTTGTCCATGGAGGAGCATGTACGGCAACTACTACACCGCTCACTGGAGCCACGATCGGTTGGCCAGTCGAACCTTTACTCGGGTATTCGGGAGCTGTTTGAGGACGTGGGCGATGTGGAGCTTGATATTCCGCCACGCACGGAAATGCCCCGCGAAGTGGAACTGCCGGAGTGATCGTGCTGGACACGAATGTGCTGTCCGAGAGTCTGCGGGCCCCGTGCAACGAACATGTCGCACGTTGGCTTACGATGGCACCGATGGAACGGTGCTACACGACGGCCATCAGCGAGGCGGAAATGCGCCTGGGCGTGCAGCGCTTGCCCGAGGGGCGAAGGAAGCAGGATCTGCTCAACCGCGTGGGCATGATCTTCACTACCCAGTTTCCCGGCCGCGTACTGCCGTTTGAAAGCAATACCGCCCGTCATTTTGCAGCCTTGTCAGCCGACCGGCGTACACGCGGCAGGCCGGTTCCGTTCAGCGATGCACTGATTGCCGCGATCTGTCTGCAGCATCGCGCCAGTTTGGCGACCCGCAACATCCGGGACTTCTTGGACTGCGGGATCGAGTTGATCAACCCGTGGGAGCCAATTGTTGGAGACGAATTCCTCGGCTAGAGAATGGTCGAAGAGTCTCCCCCGCGAAACACCGCCTCGCGCCGCTCGCCGAAGGCGCGCAGCGCCTCTGCTGCGTCCTCGCTGGCCATGACGCGGGTCAGGGCCGGTAGCAGCGCGGCGACGCCTGCCTC
>JBGTIE010000095.1:0-4615 GCA_041745855.1 Lysobacterales bacterium
GCCAAAGCGCTGGGTGTGGTGCATTACCCGGTCGCGATCTCCGACGGCCGCATCTGGCAATGAATCGCTACGCGATCGATGCGCTGTTACGTCCGCCGGTCGAACTGTGGTCGGTGCTGGTCGCGCTCGCGGTTGCGGCAATGGCGGCGGTGGCGCCGTGGGCCTTCATGATGCCGCCGAGCATTGCGCAGACCGTGAGTATTTTGCTGCTCGGCTTTGCCGCCTGGCGCGCTCGTCAGGCGTGGCGAGTCCTGCGGTACCAGCGCCGTTTGAAACGCCTGCCGGGCTACCGTCTGGCGGTGCACCGCGTGCCCTGCAGCCGACAGAAACTGTTCATGGGCCGCGGCTTTCAGTGGACGCAGCAGCACACGCAGCGCCTCCGCGATACCTACCGCCCGGAAGTGCAACGCTACGTGCGGCCCGGCCGCTGCTACCGGTGGGCGCGCCGGCGAGAAGTCGGCTGGGAGTCGGCGCCCGTGCTGAAAATCGTCGCTCGACTGTTTAGCTGCCGGCACTGGTGGAACCCGCTGGCGCCGCTGCCCACACTGGGTGGCAACCAGGTGCTGCACGCGGTGGGGTTGCACGAGGAAGAGGTGTGGATGAATCTCGATGAGCGCGTCGGGCACACGCTGGTGCTGGGCACGACGCGCGTCGGCAAGACGCGACTGGCGGAACTGCTGATCGCTCAGGACATCCGCCGTGGCGACGTGGTGATCGTGTTCGACCCCAAGGGCGATGCGGATCTGCTGAAGCGCGTGTACGCGGAAGCCGAACGAAACGGTCGCGCTGCGGACTTCGCCATGTTTCATCTCGGCTATCCGGAAGCCTCGGCCCGCTACAACGCGATCGGCAGTTTCTCACGCATTACCGAGGTGGCGACACGTATTGCCAACCAGTTGCCCCGCGAGGGCAATGCCGCCGCCTTCAAGGAGTTTGCCTGGCGTTTCGTCAATATCATTGCACGAGCGCTGGTGGCGCTCGGTCAACAACCGGACTACGAGAAGATCCGGCGTTACATCAACGATATCGAGCCACTGTTCATACAGTACGCGATGGCCTTCCTGAGTAGCCAGGGAGCCGATAGCTGGCAGGAGGAGGTGGCGCGACTCGCCGAGCAGGCCAAAGGCCGGCATGTGCCGAACGCGATGCGCGGGCGCCAGCCGCAAGCCATCGCACTGACGCAGTACCTGCAGACAGCGGACCAGTACGATCCGGTGCTCGACGGTCTGATGTCGGCCTTCAAATACGACCGTACCTACTTCGACAAGATCGTCAGTTCCGTGGGTCCACTTCTGGAAAAGCTCACCACCGGTACCATTGCGGAACTGCTGTCACCGAGACTGGACGATCAGGCGGATACCCGGCCGGTACTGGAATGGCTGGAGGTAATTCGTAACAAGGGCGTTGTCTATGTCGGACTCGATGCCTTGAGCGATACGACGGTTGCGAGTGCCGTCGGTAATTCCATGTTCGCCGATCTGGTCTCGGTGGCGGGCCACATTTACAAGCACGGCATTTCCGGCACGGCCGGTGAACTGCCGGTGATCTCGTTGCACGCTGACGAATTCAACGAGCTGATCGGCGATGAATTCGTGCCGCTCCTGAACAAGGCCGGCGGCGCCGGCTTTCAGGTGACGGCCTACACCCAGACCTGGTCCGACGTGGAAGCGCGGCTCGGCGATCGCGCCAAGGCCGGCCAGGTGGCCGGCAATTTCAACTCGTTGATCATGCTGCGGGTCAAGGAACTGGCAACCGCGCGCATGCTGACCGATCAGTTGCCAAACGTCGAGGTGCTGACCCTGATGAGTGTATCGGGCGTCGACGATTCGTCCGATCCCGGGTCGGGCGTGGATTTCCGCTCACGGAACGAAGACCGCATCAGCGTCTCGGAAGTGACGCTGTTGACGGTTGCTGAACTGGTCACGCTGCCGAAAGGTCAGGCGTTCGCCATGCTGTCCGGTGGCCAGCTATGGAAAATCCGCATACCGCAGGTGGAGGCGATTGCGGATGAAGCATTGCCGCCCCCACTACGCCACGTCATAAGTGACATGCAACGGCGCTACGTCACCAACGACTTCTGGTACCGGCAGCGCGAGACCTGGTGGTTGGCCGCGGGAGCGGCGAGCACGGTGGAGGAGGCGGGTGGCGAGGCCGCCGGCACCGCGTGACACCGGCACGTCGAGACCGGGAGTCATCGCGCGGTCGCTGCGCCGGATTGGCAGCGCGATTCACTGGTTGTTGCTGTCGTTGGTTTTCTCCATCGTCATCGAGTGCGTCGGTATGGTGTACTGGTGGCCCGAGGCTGGCGTTGAGCACAGTCGCCGCATGCTGAATGCGGAAATCGGCTGGCTCCATCCGGATTTTCGACAAAGCCTCCTGAGCCACGACCCGGCCCGTGCCGCAAGGAACGCGGCAGATCGCTCGCACGATCTTTTGTTCGAGAGAACCGGTCTCACGCGATTGGCGGGATGGCTGCGTCGATCGGCGATCGATATTGACAGCGTTCCAAAGCACAGATTCCGTCGCTGGTATCGGCCGACGGCCGATTTCATTACCGCGGCGGGCCACGTGGTGCAGCTTTTCGCCGTGCGCCTCACCGTTCTCGCCCTGGCGGCACCGGTGTTCCTGCTCTTCAGTCTGGTGGGACTGGTTGACGGACTGGTGCAGCGCGATCTGCGCCGCTGGGGCGGCGGTCGGGAAAGCTCCTATCTTTACCACTATGCAAAGGGCAGTGTGTGGGCCTTCCTGATCGCGGCATGGGTCCTCTACCTGGCGATGCCCGTCAGTATCAATCCTGCTTTCGTCGTTGTGCCGTTTGCCATCCTGTTCGCTTTCTCCATCAGCATCACGGCTGGCACCTTCAAGAAGTATCTGTGACTGCATGCGCGACGGATGGCCGAAAATGAACACACTGAAGAGTTTATCCAGGAAAGCGCAAGTGGCGCCGCTGGACACTCGGCCAGGCATTGTCGGTATAGCGAGAGCTTCGTGACTGGCAGAAAACGTTCGAGGCATCAAACTGAATATTAAGTCGGTCCAGACCTGTGCTTTAAACGACAGCGTCCGAGCCACGCTGCTATTTAACTCGAGCGGGATACCGTCTGGTTTATCCGTAGTCGCGCGCCCATTCGCGGTCGATCATGCGTCCCATGAACAGGTCGCAAACGATAAGAACCCTTCTGCTGGTCGGCGCTTCATTCATCGCCGTGCAAGGTGCCGGTGTTCTGGCCGACGCGGGTGCCGAGCGCGACGCCCTCGCGCGCCTCGTGCATGCACTGGAATCACTGGAGCCTTTGATTGTTGAGGCGAGTCGGGCTGCGGATCCGGATGCGCGTATCCGCTTTCAGTACGACTGGCTGAGACACGACCTTGAGACCATTCGGCGCGGTATTGAAGCACATATCGATGCACCGGCAACCGAACCTCATGCCGTTGCACCGTTGCGCGGCGATTACCGGCGTTAACTGGTCATGAACGATGCACAGCTGACGGCATTTCAGGCGGGCTCCGGCATACAAGCATCGACCCTGCTGCTCGCGATCGCCTCGATCGTGGTGGTGCTGGCCTTCGTCTGGGTGGTGTGGGTGACCCTGGGCACGTTCCGCGCCTGGCAGGACGGCAACGCCAACCTGTTCGACCTGGCCTGGAGTGCCCTCCGAGCCAGCATCGTGCTGATGGTGCTCGGTTTTTATGTGCGATGAAGAACTCTATTTCAAACCGGTACGGAGCGCGACGTCAATGCACTCGGCACCGGACAATTCACCCGGAGACACGACGATGAGCAAAAGATGGAAACGTCATTTCTTAACGGCGCTTGGCTTGGTTGCCGTCAGCGCGGTCAAGGCGGAACTGCCAACACCGGTACCGCCCAGCACCGCCCCCGCGGCCGGAGATTGGATCGGCCTGATCGAGGGCTACATCCGTGACGGCGGCCTGGTGCTGGGCCTCGCGATCGCGGTGCTCGGTTTTCTCTGGGTTGCCTATCTGGCCTTCGCCAAATTCAACGAAGCCCGACAGGGCAAAGCGGAATGGGCGGAGGTGGGGGTGCTCGGCATTGTCGGCGCCATTGTGCTGATCTTCGCCAGCTATCTGCTCACTGAAGCAGCCGGTGTGATCTGAAGCCGTATGAGCGACGATGACAACATCCTGGCTGAACGCATGAACGTCGAACCGCCGATCTTTCGCGGTTGTTCGTCGTCGGAGCTCGGCATGATCGTGTTCGCGGCAGCAGTCGTATGGCTGCCGGTGAGCCTGGTGGTGGCCTGGGCTCTGGGAGCACCGAGCATGGGTTTCGGACTCGCCGGGATTGCGATCGTTGCCACCGTAGTACTGACGGCCGGGCTATTCCAACGCGTGAAGCGCGGGCGGCCGGACGGTTATTACCAGCAGCAAGTGATGATTGGTCTGTCACGCCTGGGGCTACGACGCTCACCGTTCATCCGGCGCGATGGCCACTGGTCCATCGGCCGAAGCACCGAACGTTAAGCCCGCAATCATGCAACGCTATCGATACGAGATCGACAACGTGCGCAGCCATCTGCGTTCCCTGTGGCTGGTGATCGGACTGTTGCTTGCGGTGATCCTCGGGTTCTGGATCGCGTGGATGCGCCTGCCG
>JBGTIE010000096.1:0-6713 GCA_041745855.1 Lysobacterales bacterium
CTGGCGCTCGGCTTTGCGCTTGGATAGCGATGCCATCGAGGTACTGCCGAACGCAATTGATACGGAGCGTTACGCGCCGACGCCGGGAGGTAAGTTCATTCTGTCGGAACCGGTGATCGGAGTCGTCTCGCGGCTGGTTCCGGGCAAGGGGCTCGAGTTCCTTGTCGACGCGTTCGCGCGTTTGCGAAGCAAAGGGCTGCCGGCTCGGCTGCTTGTTGCCGGCGAGGGTCCCCTGCGTGAGGCGTTAATGCGTCAGGCAGACGCGCGGGGGCTTGCCGGGGCGGTTGAATGGTTGGGTCAGGTCACCGATATGCCGGCGTTTTATCGACGGATCGATCTTTATGTGCAGGCGTCCTTGTCGGAGGGAATGCCCTTGGGTTTGCTAGAAGCGCTCGCCTCTGGTTGCCCTGCGGTGGCGACCAACGTAGGCGGCACGGCGGAGGTCATGCGCCACGGCAGTGAGGGGTTGCTGGTTGCAGCGGCCGACGTTGATGCGCTCGCAGGGGCGATCGAGGAAGCGCTTGTGGACCCGGTGAAGTTGCAGGAAATGGCAGCCGCCGCACGACAGCGGATCCTCGACCACCATACGCTGGAAGTGATGGCCGCGCATCTGGGCGCGGTCTACCTGCGGGTCACGGACGGCGGCCGGCTCGATCCGGTCGGCCTTCGCCGCCCTTGATGAAGGTGACTGCCTGGTTCGCTGCCTCATTGTCGGATCGCTACCTGACCGGCGTGGGCAAGCATGCGGTGCGGATGATCAGTGGTCTGGCGGCCAGCGAGGATGTTTCGCTCCAGCTGTTGGCCACTCGCGGCAATCGAGAGGTGGATGCCAGTGCACGCTTATTGGCAGGGTTGCCCATAAAGGTGACCGGCGCTCCGCGACGCCTGCTGGACGTGTTTTGGAGCGCGTTGGGTTGGCCCACGGTGCGCTTCTGGGCACCACAGACCGACTGGCTCTATTGTCCGCGAGAGCTGTGGTTGCCACCGGGGCGGTGCCGCTACGCAGTGACGGTGCACGACCTGTGGCCGTTGGATACCGCGAAGCCGCGGCTGAAGGATCGGTTCAGGGCGCGCTGGATACTGCGGCGGGCGCTACGGCGGGCAACGGTCATCCTTGCTGTTTCCGAGTTCACGGCTGGACGTATTCGTGAGCATTTCGGTCCACTGGGGGACAAGATTCGTATCGTTGGAAATGGCGGCTCCGATCCATACTTCGCCGTGCCTGCTGAGAACTCGACGAGCGCGGAGAGTCAGCCGACATACGCGATTTCCGTTGGGGGGCTGACATACAAGAAAGGCGGTGATCGCCTGCTGGCGATGGCTGGCCGCTGGCAACGGGACGGGCGCAATTTGAGACTGGTGGTGGTCGGGCCGGTAGATTCCAATCTTCGTCATGAGCCTTGGCCCGCGAACCTGGAGCACATCGAAAGGGGCGGTAGCGACGAGGAATTGGCAATCCTGGTCGCCGGTGCGGCCTTCTCGGTTTCGCTGGCGCGTTACGAAGGCTTTGGCATGACCCTGGTAGAAGCAATGGCTGCCGGAACGCCGGTAATCGCGAGCGAGATCCCCGCCCATCGTGAGGTCGCCGGGGACGCGGCGATATTCGTCGATGGCGACGATACCCACAGCATCGATGCAGCCGTCGAAGAGCTCCTCAGCTCTGAAGAACGCGTCCGCGAGCTGACCGACAGAGCGCGGGTTCACGCACAGCAACACACATGGGACAAGTCGGTGACATGCTTGCTCGCTGCCTTGCGGGAGTTTTCCTGAGCGGGTCCGACTCCGCGGTTCCCTCCGACCGCGAGGACGCGATACTCGTGGCGCAACTGGGGGCGCGCCGGCACTATGCCGTGCCGCTGGCGTTCCATGCCCACGGCAAGCTGCAGCGGTTGTGCACCGATCTACTGGTTCACTCGCAACCGATCCAGCGTGCGCTGCGCCTGGCCAGCAAATTGCTCGGCAAGGCGGAGCTCAGACGACTTGCGGACCGCCAGTCGGGAATCGGCCTGCCCAGACCCCGAACGCGTTCCTTTCCGCTGTTCGGAATGCAATACAAATGGCGGGGACAGCGCGCGCGCAGCGCACAGGCGCGCACTGCCAACTGGCTCTGGGGAGGCGAGCGCTTCGCCGGTCTCTGTGCAGGCCAACTCGACTCATCCACGTCAGCGGTGTACGCCTTCACCTCCGCGGCGCTGGAGTTGTTTCAGGCCGCGAAACGCCGCGGAATCGCCTGCTGGTTGGACCATGCGACCGCGCCTCGGGCTTTTGAGGTCGGATTGATCCAGGAAGAGTCGCGCCACTTTCCCGGCTGGAGCGCCAGACCTGTCGACGACGGACTTACTGATCGCTATCTGGACCGGCAGCGCGCCGAGTTGGATCTTGCTGACTTGATTGTCTGCGGTTCCAGTTTCGCCAAGCGTGCGATCGAGGCCGAAGGCGTGGCGAGCGAACGGATCGTGGTGGTGCCGTTGGGTGTGGCCGACCATCTCTACTCGGATCGTCGACTGGCGACTTACGAAGACCACCAGGGTTTGCGCGTGCTCTACGTTGGCGGCGATGGTTTACGCAAGGGCATTGGCTATCTGTCACAGGCCCTAGATGCGCTGGGGCGTGATGACGTCGAAGTACGCGCGGCCGGCGATCTGGAGCTGAGCAGACTCGCGTTGTCGCAGCTGTCCAGTCGAATGACCTTGCTCGGCACGGTTCCTCGCTCGGAGATGCCGGCGCTGTTTCGCTGGGCCGACGTGCTGGTGTTGCCCTCGATCAGCGACACCTTCGGGATGGTGATCCTGGAGGCGATGGCGGCTGGCTTGGTAGTGATCGCAAGCGAGAACACCGCGGCACCGGACATCCTGCGGCATGGCAAAGATGGATTTGTGGTGCCGATTCGGGATCCGGCAGCGATTACCGAAGCCCTGCGGATACTGGCATCCGATCACGAATTGCTGCGCGCGATGGGCCGGGAAGCGCGCGAGCGAGCCGGTGAGTTCACGGTGTCGCGTTACGGCGAGCGTTTGATGGCGGCGCTGGGCTTAAAGGTGCAAGATGGCGCCATCGCCGCTGCCGAAGCGCAGGGCTGAAGGCTTGCGTTGGCTGTCTTTTCTGGCCTGTCGTCCGTGCTTCGAATCGGCAAGGCGTGCGGCCTTTCCTGGGAGCGCCGGCATCCCCCGATCGAGCCGAGGGCGGGCTTTGCCGGCCAAGGTCTCTCCGCAAGGTGCGAGGCCGAAGGCTCGCGGTAGACGTCATTGGCGACCATCGCGTTTGTGTTGCGCAGGGCCAGCCGGCAGGATGCCAGCGTACCCCAGGGGTGGCTTCCTGCTTCCGCTGCGCGTCCTTCGTGGCCAGTGTCTGGGCTCCGGATTGCAAATGCTTGATTCTGGTGTAACTCATGACTGATCAGGACCCCTACCAACCAACCCTCAAGCAGGCCGTCATGGATCGGTTGAAGTGGGCGATCTTTCCCGGCATCAACCTGCATGCGCGTGAACGCTTTCGGCTGGTGCCCACCCGATATACCCCTGCGCAGGGTCGGGAGCGACTATTGCTCGATGCGGGCTTTGGCAACGGGATGTTGTCCTGGCAGGCTTGGCGACGTGGCTACAGGGTGGTCGGCGTGAGCCTGAAGGCGTCAGAGGTGTCCGGTGCGACCCGGCAGTTCAATGTGCGGCAGAGGATAGCGACCTCCGAACTGTGTTTCCTGAACCACAACCTGTACGACACCGAAGGCTTGCGCGCGCGATTCGGCCAGTTCGACGAGATCGTCTGTGCCGATGTCATCGAGCACATCCGCGACGATCAAGGCATCTGCGTGGCATTCTGGAAACTGCTCAAGCCCGGCGGTGTGCTGCACTTGACCACGCCGAACGCGGATCACCCATATAACGCCACCTTCCCGCTGGATCTGCACGAGGCGGGTGGCCACGTGCGGCCGGGCTACAACCGCGCGAGCTTCGAAGACCTGCTCCTTCCGTTGGGTTTTGAGGTGGAGAGCTTCCTCGGCTTTGGTGGTAGCGTTCGCCAGTGGTTCAACCGCACGATCAAGGAGACCCAGCAACGACATGGTGCCTGGGCAGGGGTGCCGTGGTTTCTGTTGTCGCTGCCGATCCTGCCATTTCCGGCCCGGTCCCCCCGTGTCCCTTTCTCCTGGTACCTCCGTGTGCGTAAGCCGGTTAACGAGCTGATGCAGCAAGATGTTTGACCTTTTGGCGCTGGCTTGCGGGCTGGTGGTGGCTGCCGTCGCGGTCATGACCTACTTCCGCTACGGCGATGCCTTCCATCCCGCTGTCTTCATCGCGCCGTTGATGTTCGCAGGCTATTGCCTCTGGCCGCTCGTGCTCAATCGCAGTGGTGACCTGGAGTTCCTGATCGGACCACAGGACTCGGCGCGAATCCAGGCCTACTACCTGGTGGCTCTGACGGTGTTCTTTGCAGGCATGGCGACGGGGGCCAATCGGAAGCTCCTGCGGCAACGCACGCTCAGTCCTTGGCAGGACATCGCTGCGACCGTGCAGGGCGCGCAGGCTCGCAGCCGGTTGTTGCGGCTGGCAGGCATTCTGGCTGTCATCGCCTCGGCTGCTTACTGGTTTTCAATTTCAAATGTCGGCGGCTTCGATCAAGCCTATTCACGCTACAAGGGTGGAGGCTATGCGGAGAGCGGCTACATCGGCGAAGCCGCGCTGCTGGCTTATCCAGCGGTTTTGATCTACGCCCTGGGGCGCCAGGGACGTGGCTTTGGGGTTATGGACTGGATCATCATCCTGATCATGATCAGCCCCAATCTGTTTCAGGGTACCTTCGGCGTGCGCCGTGGTCCGTTGTTCATCTCGTTGGCCATCCTGTTCGTCAGTTGGGTCGTCGCGCGGGGCAGGGTGCCCGGTCTTGTCCGCACCGTGCTGGTTGTGTCATCGATCCTGCTGGTGGTCGGGTTCATGTGGACACAACGGCAGATCTGGTTCTCCAACGACATTTCCGGAGAACCCCGTTCCGGCCTGGAATCAACTTTCCTGCCTTCAACTGACGACCTGTGGCAAAACGACTATGTCAGCGGTATGGGGAGCGCGTTGATCACGGATTACTACGACGCACATTTCTGGGGCAAGCGCTGGTTCGTGGACCTGATCATCCGACCCATTCCCCGCCAGATCTGGCCGAACAAGTATGCAGATGTCGGGGCGTACTGGAAGGAGGGCGGCAATCCGACCGGATTCGACGAACTGGCGCAAATTCACGTGCTAGGGTTTCCTCTGCCCGCCGGTCATTCGATCGGTGTGTTGTCAGATCTCTACTCGGAATGGTCGTGGGGTGCGCTGTTCTTCTTGGCGTTGCTGGGGTCCTTCCTGCGTTGGTTGTGGTTCAAGCACCGCACGATCGGCCAGGTCTGGACGGTACTCTTCCTGGTGGGCATCGGCCTCTGTGTCTACCTGCCCACGCAGTCGTTTTCGGCCTGGTATCAGCGCTACATGATCATGGCCTTGGGCAGCTATTTTGCTTGGAGGTGGGTGGTGGGCAAGGACGTCAAGGCAGGACCTGAGGGGGCGCGGCCAAACTCCAACTGGGTATTGCCCGAGCCAGCGCGCGGAGTTCGGCGCTGAGCCGGATTGCCCGATGTGCTCGGCTTCGGTTGGGAAGCACGATGCCGTGATGAACGTCGGCATGCTCTGGATGCGTCTGGGCCCTTATCACGTTGCACGGGCTCGCGGTGCGGTGCAGTCACTGGCGGCAGTTGGGGCTGCGGTGTCTGTGGCCGAAGTAAGTGCACGTGATCATTACGCCTGGAGTGCGTCTGCGGCCGGTTCGGATCTGGACGTCAGCACGCTCTTCACGCAGCGTGCCTACGGTGAGTTGCCGCAGCGGGAGATAGCCTTGCGGACGACTGAGTGGTTGGAAGACGAGCGTATCGATGTCGTTGTCACGAATGGCTGGGCGGTTCCGGAGGCGCGGGCGGCGCTGGCGTGGGCGGCGCGTTCGCCGAAGCGTCGGGCGGTCGTGATGTCCGAGACCAAGGCGGATGAGGCGCCGCGGGTGTTCTGGAAGGAGTGGGTCAAACGGCGGATCCTGCGTTCGGCTTCAGCTGGGCTGGTCGGGGGGGAGTTGCAGGCGCAGTACCTGGCCTCGCTCGGAGTGCCGCGGGAGCGGATTTTTCTGGGCTACAACGCGGTGGATAACGAGTACTTCGAGCTCGGGGCTGAAGCTGCCCTGGCCGAGGTGGGGCCGCTCGATGGGCGGCCCTATTTTTTTGCGGTGGCACGCTTCATCGCGCGGAAGAACTTTGATGGGTTGCTGCGGGCCTATGCGGCCTATCGTCTTGCCGCTGGCGCGGATCCGTGGGACCTGGTGATTTCGGGCAGCGGTGAGGAAGAGGCTGCATTGAAGCGCTTGTGCGGCGAGCTCGGTCTGGACGATTGCGTCCATTGGGTCGGGTTCTTGCAGTATCCGGAGCTGCCGCGCTGGTATGCGCACGCGGGTGCCTTCATCCATCCGGCCAAGGGCGAGCCCTGGGGTCTGGTGGTCAACGAGGCGGCGGCGAGCGCGCTGCCGCTGCTTGTCGCCGCGCCGGTGGGGGCGCGTTATGAGCTGGTCGAGGATGGGGTGAACGGCTTGGTGTTCGATCCGCTCTCGGATGCGGATATCACGCGGGTGTTGCTGCACGTGAGCGAGGCCTCGGCTGGCGAGCGTGCCGCGATGGGCGCGGCGGCGCGGCGACGGGTGGCGGG
>JBGTIE010000097.1:0-3790 GCA_041745855.1 Lysobacterales bacterium
GCGGCCAGGCTCTTGCCACAGCCCTGCACGCCCAGCAGCAGCACGCCACGCGGCGGATCAAGCCGGATGGGGCTGCTGCCGTCACCGCGAAACACCGCCCGCCGCTGGGCGACCCAGGTCTTCAGGCTGGCCAGGCCGGCGACATCGTCCAGCCGCACATCATCGAGTTCGAAGTGCAGCACGCTGCTTGGGCCGAGCAACTCGTACTTGTACTTGGCCGCCCGCGCGACGTCCTCGGCGAGCACCGCGCCGTCGGTACCGATCAAGCGCCGGGCGATCCGCCGCGCATCGGCCAACGACAGACCGCGCAGGCAGCGCGCGATTGCGTTCAAGCTGGGCAGATGGACTTGCACCCGCTTGCCGCCCTGCTCGCGCGAGTAGGCCGATGCCTCCTCACGGACCATCTTCGACAGCTCTTCTTCGGAAGGCAGGCGCAGCCGGAAAGGCGTCGCCAGCCGTTCCAGATCCGCCGGCAGATCCTGCTTGCTGCCGATCATGACGACCGTGTGGTCGGACACGCCCTGGCGCAGGGCGATCTCGCGCAGATGACGAACGGTGGTGACGTAGCGCAGGTAGGGCGTGAAATCGAGCAGCAGGTAGATGCCGCGCTGGCTGCTTTCGCGGATCGCCTGCAGCACCTCGGTCGGGCCGCAGGTCTGGGCCGGGATGTCATCCATGTCCAGCCGCCGCAGACCCTGGGTGATGCTCCAGCTGAACAGCGGCCGCAGGGTCTGCGCGATCACATGGCGGAAGGTCTGGATGACTTCCGGTTCCTCGTCGGTGTCGATCAGGATCAGCGGCGTGCCGGCACGGATCAGGGCGGCCAGATCCTGGTGACCGTGAAGGGCGCTGTGCATCTCAGGAACAGGTGGGCAACTTGAGGGTCTGGCCGACCCGGATTGCGTAGTTGGGCCCGGCAATGTCGTTCAGGCGGGCGATATCGGCGACCCCGCTGCAGCGCGAGTTGCGCGCCAGCGATGCCAGCGTGTCGCCGCGCCGTACCGTATAGGCAACCACCCTCGGACCTTCCGGATAGCGCGCCTGATGCAGATCGGCCAGCCGGTTGCGCAACTCCGGTTGCAGGCAGCGCTCGGCATAAGTCCCGTGCAGGCGCTGCGGTATCCGCACCAAGGCGCCGGCAGGCAACCGATCCTTGGCCTGGACTTTGGGATTGAGATTGCGCAGCGTGCGGAACCAGCCGGCCGGCTGATCCGGCGTCTGGCCGAAACACATCGACAACTCGCCGAGCGAAGCGGGCATGCTCAGACGCAGCTCTGTCAGGCGGGCATCCACCTTCGGAAAGCTCAGGCCATAGTCCTCTGGATGCAGGAACAGCCAGGCCGCGGCGAGCACCTTGGGCACATAGTCCTGGGTCTCGGCCGGCAGCGCGTGATAGATCGAATCGGACCAGAAGCCCTTGCCGCGGTGCTTGTCCGACAAACGCTTGAGCCGCCCTTCGCCGCTGTTGTAGGCGGCCAGACTCAGCTCCAGATCGTGATTGAGTTCCTCCAGCCGGTCGCTCAGATAGGCCACCGAGGCGCGCGAAGCTCTGGACGGATCGAAACGCATGTCGAAACCCGATTCGGCACCCAGGCCATAGCGACGGCCGGTCGCTGGCATGAACTGCATCGGACCGCTGGCGCCGGCTCGTGAAACGGCATGGACGCGCCCGGCCGATTCCTTCGCCAGGATTCCGAACAGCACCGCCTCGGGCAGGCCCGCCTGGGCATAAGCCGGCTGCATCTCCTCGCGCAGGAACTGATAGTTGACCCAGGCCTCGATCAGGGTCGGGCGCATCCAGGTCAGCCAGTCATCGAGGGCGGCATGGACCGGCTCGTTGAGCGGAATGATCTCGTTCAGCGGTCGGCCCTTGATCATCGCCCGGGTGTGCGCCAACTCCACCCCCAGCCGCTCGGTGCCGACGCCTTCGCCCGCCACATCGAGCGGAGGCTGCAAGTAGTCATCCCCAGCCATCCCGTCCGGATCCAGCAGCAGCCCCTGCAGCCGCAGCAGCGCCTGGAAGGCGTCGATGAAGCGCATCAGTTCGCAGCCCTGGGTGCGGCCGCATTGCTCGGCCAGTTCGGCCACCGTCTGACCGGCCTGCTGCATCTGCCGCTGCCCTGCCTGCGGCTGACCGCTGCGGTGCAACTCGATTCCGGCCTGGTAATCGGAAGTCAGTTGACCGACTTGCTGATAGAGCCGGCTGACCGCGGTTTCGTCGATCTGCTGGCTACGATCGACCAGCCGATCGCGCAGGCGCAGGGCATCGGCCTGGGTGCTGACGAGCAGCAGGCAAGCGGCCGTGCAGCAGGCAAATAATCGTGTTTGCATCGTGTCCCCCAATAAGCTCGGACCCATGGCGCACGCAACAGTCGCAAGGGCCGACAGCACGCTACACAAGCGGCGGCGCGGTGGCAACAGCTGTTGCGATGCTGGGGGTACGCCCAGACTGATCACGTCAGGAGGAGGGTCGCTCCCAGGTTGCAGGTCAATAGATGAAAAGCGAAAAGAGCAAGTAACCACAAAGGACACAAAGGACACAAAGGAGAGCCTCGCAGCATGGACGCCTTTTCCGGGCAGCCCCGCAACTCCCAAGCGCTCTGGACGAGCTGCGCCAATCCACACAGTCTCTTCTGCTTTGCTCTCCTTCGTGTCCTTCGTGTCCTTTGTGGTCAATCAGCTCTTCTGCTCTGCCGAACCACCTTGTCAACTTCAGCTGCCGCGTGCAAGGCCTCACCGCCGAAGTATGCGAAACTTCGGCGGAAAAGGACGGTCTCTCGATCGCATGCCCAGCACGCCGCCCAGTTTCCCTTGCAATCGCCGCCTCAACCGCGCCTTTCTGGCCGCTGGCCTGCTGCTCGTCGTGGTAGCGCTGGGCGCCTGTGTTCGCGACGAGACCGACCCCGCTGCTCCACCGGTCAGCTCTCCACCGCCTGTGCTGACAATCCCATCGCTGTTGCCGACCAAGCCGCCACTGCCCAAGCCGATGCTCGATGGCGTTCACCTGAGCTCCCGCTTGCCGCAGGAAACGCTGGCCTATGCCCGCCTGCCCAACCCCTGGCATCTGCTCGGCGACGTGGTCGGGCGGCGTTCGGACAGCGCCTACGGCAGCCCCCCGTGGCGCAGTCAGATGGATGCGCTGCGCGCGCACGTGCAGCACTCGGCTCGTGCTGATGGCTGGCCGACCGGCCTGGGCAGCACCCTGGCCCTGGTCGACAGTCCGGTCGAGTTGCTGCTGCTCGATCCGGATGGCCGGCTTGAAGGCGATACCGCGCTGCTGCTTAGCACCTCGCTGAACAGCAGTCGTCCTGAGGACGCGGCGAGACTGGTGGCCGAATGGGTCTCCTGGCTGACGGGCGAACCGCCGATGGCGATTCCGATCGACGCCCGCGGCTATGGCGAGGCGGCGTTCGGGCAGGAGCAACCACTAAGACTTCAGTTCCAGGCGGTTGAACAGCGCTTGTACCTTTACTGGGGTGAGGGGGCCGACCTCGCGTCGTTCAGAAGTCTGCTGGGACGGATCTCGAAGCCCGTCAGTCATCGCGCCCGCGCTCAGATCGAGGCCGCCGACGAGAGCGGTCGCGGCATGCTGCTGTGGCTGGACCTGCAGGCCTTGCGACCACTTGCAGCGGAAAGCACGGCGGCCTGGCGAGTTCTGCCGGACCTGGCTGGTTCGGCCCTGTTCGCGGTCGGCTCGGTGCGCCGGCACGGTCAATTGACGCTCGCGCTCGATGAGTTGCGACCGGAAATCCTGGCCCGCCTGCCCAAGACCGCGGCGGCCATTCCCGTC
>JBGTIE010000098.1:0-1580 GCA_041745855.1 Lysobacterales bacterium
CGATCGCCGTCCCGTAGGCCCCCGATGCGCCCACCACCAGCACCGTCTTGCCATCCAGGCACCCAGCCTCGACCGCAGCCGCCTGCGCCGGCAGCACCGGAACGCCGACCACCATCTACTTGCCCTGCGCCTCGTCGACGATCCGCGCCAGCTCACCGGACTCGAACAGCTCCACCGTGATGTCCGCCCCGCCAATCAGTTCGCCTTGGACGAACAGCTGCGGGAAGGTCTTCCAGTTCGAGTAATGCGGCAGATGCGCCCGGATCTCCGGGTCCTCCAGCACATTGATGTGCTCAAACCGCGCCCCGCACCGCTTCAGCGCCTCGACCGCCTGGGATGAAAAGCCACACATCGGAAACTGCGGCGTCCCCTTCATGAACAACACGATGGGATGGGAGTTGACGATCCTGGCGATGCGCTGTTTGAGTTCCATGGCGGGCGGGTCCGAGAGATTCAAGGGGCGGAGTTTAGCTTGAAGAGCGAGCAGAGCGAGGGCCCAGGGCTCAGGGCCCAGTAGAGCTGCGACCGTGAGCGCAGGATGAGCTCCGCGAAGCGCATCACAGCGAGGGCACAGGGCCCAGGGCCCACAAGAGCTGCGGCAGTGCGCTCTTATTGGAGTGCGGCACCAGAGCCGTTCGAAGGAAGTAGGCCGATGTGACCCGCGCCGCGTTGTCCGATTGGCGCCGCCAGTTTGACCGCGGGTCTCACCGGATGCGCACGATCGCCTCGGTCATTCCGAAGCAAGAGTGCCGCTGAACCCGATCGGAAGGGGCTTTGCGTCGTTTGTCCGGGCACCGCGCCGATCGGGTACAACGGCCTACAAGAAGCTCGCTGACCGACGCCTGCCGCTCACGCATGTTGGCGATCTTGCCGTCCTGCGCCAGCCACACAGCGCGAAACGCAGCCCACCGCTCATGGCTTTTGCCCGATGAGCCACGACTCGCACGCTCATGCCGAAGCCTCCCTCGGCAGCTCGACGCACACACGCCGATGCCATCGTGCGCTTATGATTTCCCTACTTCATTACGGTACGGCACCCGTCATCATGATTGCTTCGCTGGGCAGTTTTTTCGCGCATCAGTTGCGACGCTGGATTCCGGAGCCGTTTGTTTTTGCGTTGATTCTGACCTTGCTGGTTGGCGGATTGGCGCTGGGGCTGACGGATTCCGGATTTGATGAGGTTTCCGGACACTGGTATCGCGGGTTCTGGATGTTGCTGGAATTCGGCATGCAGATGGTGCTGATTCTGACCACCGGTTATGCGATTGCGTTGTCGCCTCTGGCTGATCGGATCATCGGACGGCTGGTCTCGATCGCGAAAACCCCGGGATCGGTCTACGTCCTGGTAATGATCGTCGGCGGGCTGTTCAGCCTGGTCAGTTGGGGCTGGGTGGTTTTGACAGCGGTGCTGGCGCGGCAGTTGGCGCAGCGTGTCGAGGGGGGTGCGAGTCAAACTGATGTGGTCATCCAGCCACGCTGGTGAGACCTGCTGCAGTCTTGCGTCGGGCCCAGTAGTCGCCCCATTGTCGATTGGCGCGGTTGAGTCGCAGGGCCAACATGGATTGCGCGTTGTTCGGCGA
>JBGTIE010000099.1:0-2262 GCA_041745855.1 Lysobacterales bacterium
CGGAGGCGGCCCGTCGCTACGCCGCCGCCCTCGCCTTTCCCATCAGCCGCGCCACCGCGGCCCAGTTCGCAAACCGCCTCGCCCCCAGCATCCCCAAGGAGAACGCCGCATGAGCATCGACCTGACCGCGCTGGCTGCCCAGCCGCGCCTCCTGTTCGCCATCCCGCTACGCCCCTTGCAGGGACAGCGTTTTCAATCCACCGGTTTCCCAGGCTTGGGCGCGGCCACTTTTCAAACCGGCAACGGACTGAGTCTGCTGGTGGAGAGCGCACAAAGCATGGCCAACCGGCTGGAGCTGACCAGTTGGGACTTGGCCAACAACACGCTCAGACCTGAACTGCAGGGCCTGTCGCATGTCGTGGTCAAACGCAAGGGTGAGTTCCTGACCGATACCGTGCTGGAGGCGCACCGGCTCAACAGCCCCTATTTACTCGAAGGCAAGGACAAGCGCTTTTACGACGCGCTCAGGGCCGAATTGGGAGCCTTGGCCGAAGGCCCCATCGACCGCCGCAAACTGGCCGACACACTCTTCAAGTTTGATATCGGCTCGCTGCTTCACGGCGTGTTTCTGGCCAAGAAGGATCTGGCTGGTGGCCGCCTGCGCGTCGCCCGCGCGTTATCGGCATTCATCGAGGCCGACGGTGTCCGTGTGGCCGCCTCCGGCGGGGTCAAGAACGACCACGTCAATCCCAGCGGCGACACCAAGACCGGCTTTGGCAACGTGCCCTTTGCCCGCGATGAGTTCACCGCCGAACACATTACGCTCTACGTCAACCTCGATCTCGGTCAGATCCGCGGCTATGGACTCGGCAACAACGCCGAACAACTGCTGATCCTGCTTGCGCTGTACAAGCTGCGGCTGCTGCTGGACGGCGCCCTCCGCCTGCGCACCGCCTGTGACCTGGAACCCGCTGTCGAACGCGTCGAAGCCACGCGCCCCAACGGTTATGTCCTGCCGAGCGGAGACGAACTGGCAACGGCGGTGCGATCCGCGATCGTCGCCTGCGCAGCGCTGATGCAAGTCACAGAAGTCCGTTTCGATGACGAGTTGAAGAAAGCCAAGGACGAAGCAAAACCGGACAACGACGAGGCCAGCGGCGAGGACTGACCGATGCCCACCTTGCTGTTGCGCTTTCCCGGCCGGCGCTATCACGCCACACCCTGGGGCCACCATGTCAACGAAGGCCAGATTGAATGGCCGCCTTCGCCGTGGCGGCTGTTGCGCGCACTGCTGGCCACCGGCTACGCCAAACGACACTGGCCTGCCGAGGGACCGCCCGAGGTCACCCGCAGCCTGATCACCAAGCTGGCCAGCGTATTGCCGAACTACCGGTTGCCAAACGCCGTGGGTGCCCACAGCCGCCACTACATGCCCTTGGCACGCTTCAAGAACGGTCGCGAAGACACCACGCTCGTCTTCGACACCTGGGCAAAGATAGACGATGGCACGCTTGGTGTGCGCTGGGACGTCGCGCTCACCGCCGAAGAAACCGAGGAGTTCGCCGCACTCGCGCATCACCTGGGCTATCTCGGCCGCTCCGAAAGCTGGATCGAAGCAGAACTACTCGACGATGACAGCGAATCAGGCTTCGACGTGCGGCCCGGCGAAGCGCGTGATTGCCCCGGCCCCGGTTGGGAGCAAGTCTCCCTGCTTGCGCCACTCCCGACCGAAGCCTACGAAGGCTGGCGAGTCACAGCGCTGGCCCAGGCCCTCGCCGCCACGGGCATCGATCTGGACAAGAAGAAGCACTCCGCACCCGAACGCAAGAAGCTCGACGCCGCCACCCGCACCATCCCGGTCGATCTGATCGCCTGTCTCCAGGTCGACACCGCCTGGCTGCACAAGCTCGGCTGGAGCCAGCCACCGGGCAGTCAGAAGCTGCTCTACTGGCGCCGCAAGGACAGCCTCGAATCCGCCGCCCCGAAACAGCGCCGAAGAGTCATGACCGCCGAACCCATCCCCTGCATGCTGCTTACCCTCAGCAGCGCCAGCGGCAACCGCGGCAACCTGCCGCGCGTAGAACGGACGCTGCCGCAGGGCGAGTTGCTGCATCGAGCGCTGCTGGCTAATGCACATCGCGAAGGCGGCCATTCGATCGCGCTCAGCGGCTGTGACAACGACGGCAAGCCGCTGACCACGCCGCACCAGCACGCCCATCTACTGCACCTGGACCTGGACAGCGACGGCCACCTCGACCACGTTCTGATCTGGGCACCGATGGGCCTGGACGCCCACGCCCAAGCCGCCATCCGCGCCACCCG
>JBGTIE010000100.1:0-11605 GCA_041745855.1 Lysobacterales bacterium
GCTTGGCGTGGTGGGTCGCGATGTCGGCCTGCCGCACCAGTTCGGCGCCCTGGGCGCTGGATTTCGGCGCCACCGAGGCACCGATGGAAGCGGTCAGGAACAGGGTCACGTTGGCCGACAACGGCATCGGTCGGGCGATGACGTCACAGAAATGGGTGGCGAGCTTGAGCGGGTCTTGCTCGATCGGCACCATGCCCAGCACCAACAGGAATTCATCGCCGGCGTAGCGCATGATCTCGGATTCGCCCGCGGCGCTCGCTTCGCACAGTCGACGCAGGCGCAGCGCCACTTCGCGCAGGGCGGCATCGCCGATGGCGAATCCCATCGTGTCGTTGACCAGATTGAAACTGTCCAGGTCGATGAACATGACTATCGCACTCAGGCCACGATCGAGCGAGCGCATGACCAATCGGTCGATCTGGGCCGAAGACGCGCTGTAGGTAGGCAGGTCGGTCAGCGCGTCGTGGGTTTCCAGATAGCGGCGCTCGGCCTCCAACTGCTTCTGCACGCTGATGTCGGCCAGCACGCCGACATAGTGGGTAACCTCACCATCGGCATCGAGTACCGGCGACAAGGTGACCCGATTCCAGAAGGGATCGCCATCGCGACGGTAGTTGCGCACTTCCACCGTACACGATCCCCGGCCCGCTATCGTGGCGCGCATCTCGCAAATGCCGGGCTGATCGCGGTCCTGTCCCTGCAGCATCCGGCAGTTCCGGCCGAGCAGTTCATTGGCCGCGTAGCCGGTAATGCGCTCGGCGGCTGGATTGACGTAGATGACCGGCTCGCCCTTTGCGCGCATGTCGCTGATCAAGATGCCCTCGCCTATGGCATTGCTCGCCCGTTGCAGCAACACCATCTGGCGATCACGCGCTCGTTCCTGGGTTACGTCACGGACGATCAGCAGACGCGCCTGCTCGCCGTTCAACTGAGTCTGGCTGAGGCGCAGGTCCAGACTGTGCGGCTGGTCCTGACCATCGATGAACTCTATCGACGAATGCTCCTGCAGCAGTGCGTGCGGCACAGCCGAACCGATCAGGTCTTGCGCCGACGTGGCCAGGGCGGCGCAGGCTGCCGGATTGGCGAGCTGGATGCGGTTTTCGGCATCGAATACGATCAGACCATCGGCCATGTCGGTAAGGACCTGACGCAGCGTGCTCTCACTGGAGCGCAAGGCGTTTTCGGCCCGTACGCGCGCCGACACATCTTGTGCCACCGCCACGCGCACGGTGCGACCGTCCCGTTCCACGTCACTGCGGAATATTTCAACGTCAAGTTTGCTGCCGTCCTTGCGCCGGTGACGCCAGATTCCGGCTCGCAGGGGACCCGGATCGGCGCGGTGCGCGCGGGCGAACTCGAGGAAGGCCTGGGCATCTTCGGGTTCGCGCAGGGCGAGCATCGACAGTCCCTTGAATGCTGCCTCGCTGTAGCCATATTGCTCGCAGGCTGCCTGGTTGACCTGCAGGATGGTCAGCTCGTCCGGATCGTAGGTGAGCATCGCAATGGGGTTGCCGTCGAACAGGCTGTAGTACTCGCGCTGACGCTGGCGCAGCTGGTTGACGAGTTGCTGGCGATCGATCGCATAGCGGATGCTGCGTTCGAGCACGACTGGATCAAGGCGTTCCTTGACCAGGAAATCGGCCGCTCCCAGTTCCTGACAGCGTTGATCGACCTCCGGATTGGCACGCCCGGTCAGGACGATGACCGGTAGCTGTGGATGGGCGGTCTGGGCGATGGCGAGCACATCCAGTGCGGTATGTCCGCGCAGCTGGAAGTCCACCAGAGCGACGTCGTAGAGCGTGGAATTCAGTGCCGCCAGCGCGTCGTCGACGCTGTCAAGACTGTCGACGATGTATTCCATACCGCCCCGGATACGGGCAAATACGTCCCGTGTCAGCTCCAGATCATCGTGATCATCATCGAGCAGCAGGACGCGCCGGAACTCGGGGGCAGGACTCATCGAATAGCTCGCCGGTCAGGGTCGCAACAGGTGGATCCACAATGCAGTGCGCCGCGCCCGCACGCAAGTCCGAGCGGAGGTTCGGCCGTCATGCTGGGACCGCTCTTCGGTTCGTTGTGCAAATGCGCCATAGACCCTCGTTATCGCGAGATTCGTTCTTCAGTCCGAAGATGCACACGGAACCATGAACCTTTGTCATTGCGAGACCCGTTCTTCAGCCCGACGATGCACACAAACCTTGAACCCTCGTCATCGCGAGGGAGCCCAAGCGACCGCTGCGATCCAGGTACCTTCTTCAGTGCTCTTCGCCCCAACGTGGCATCACAAGTTAGCCTGGGGCAACGCCCCAGGTAGCCACCGTAGAGAACCCGAGCCCTGAAGGGGCGCCCAATATCCGCACTTGCGGCAAACCGACATAACCGTGTAGCCAGCACGCGTTGAACCGCGCCAATGTGCCAGCCGCCGACCATGGTTCGCCCCTTAAGGGCTCTGGTTTTCGTGGTCCGGTTTCCTGGGGCGTCGCCCCAGGCTAACTTGTGCTGCCCTTTCAGGGCGGCAAAGCAACGGCACTCTTCGAACAAGTTGGTGTGATCCGGGGTTGGCTCGCGTCGGCGGCGGGAAAGCTCTCGATCGACTCATACGGCAAGTTGCAAGTTGCCCATCTTGAATCGCTCAGGCGCATGACCTGAACCCATGACCTAACGCATTGATTTGTAATTGCGCGGAACGCGCGGCCGGCGCTTGCGAGTTTGCCGGTGACTGCAGGCGCATGCCGTTGCAATCCAGAGACTTTCGACGTGAAGGGCGCAAGGACGCTGGATCGCCGCGGTCGCTTGGGCTCCCTCGCGATGACGAGTGTTCAAGGCAGCGTTGCAATCTTCGGGCGAACGGGCCGTCGAGAGGAGTTGGACCGCGCGCCGCCCACTCAATTGCGCGTTCCCAGCACCATGCGGACCAGATCCGCCAGCGAGGACGCCTCCATCTTGTCCATGACCCAGGCACGATGGACCTCGACCGTGCGCGGGCTGACGTCTAGCGCGTCGGCGATCTGCTTGCTCAGCTTGCCGGTGATCATCGGCTCCATGACCTCTGTCTCGCGCGGGGTCAGTCGTCCGCGACAGCGCCGGGCGTGCGCGCGACCTTGGTCGGTCCGTCGCGAGTCCTCCCTGACGTCCAACGCACTGCCACGTCCGCCTGACCGGTCACTGTCAGTCGATTTGGCATGCCACTGCTTGTTCAGTTACGGCAAGTCCCCGGCTCTGCTAGGGAGGTCGCCATGGACTACGACATGTCCACCAGCGCCGAGTCGCGGCGCCTGCGCAGCTGCGGTCGATCGAAATATCCCTGCATCCCATCACAGGGAATGCCTTGACCTTCGACTGAAATCAAATTGTAAAAATAATGCAGCATTCCAGATCTGCAATGGCGCTCACACAGCTTGGCTGTAGACTTTGTTTAAGCAATAACTGAATAACGGCCCGTGGCGGCTGGGCCAGATGGCAACGGAGAACGAGGTGCGGCGCCTGCGTCTACCAGTTCGGTGGCATTTGTGCACTACCCCCCAGTTGCGGTCGGGACTGCGCCCGAGCTCGATGGCGATTCGCTTGACCCGCCCGGCTTGTGCTCAGTCCGCCCAGAACAAGCGCCGCCGCGCTACCCCGGCGAGGCCGCCCGGCGGCAGTTGCGTCGCCGGCCCCTCCGCGAGCGTCTACGCCGCGTTTCCAGGGACGCTCTCGCATGACCATTAGAGGACTACTATCCATGAACCACTATTCCTGCCCCCGGCTCAGTCGCGCCTGGTTCATGGCGATCTGCCTCTTCATGCTGGGCTGGGCAACACCTTCCCTGGCCGCACTGACCATCACGCCGATTACCTGGAACGTGATCGGTTTGGACAGCAACAGCCCGGCCAGCGGGCCGTTCCGCTTCCCCGTGGCGGCCCGGGTCTGTGCGGTGGGCGCGCCCTCCAATGGCGCAATTACCGCCACTATGCAGTTTCACACCGGAGGGACGGACGACGGCACGTTCTGTACTGGCCCTGCGTTTTGCATAAACTTCCGCGCCGGTTCCTTGTCGTCTATCCCCTTGACCACCGGCCCTCTGGCGGCAGGCAGCTGCGCCGACGCCTACTTTGAGGTGGCCGTGGCCAGGGAAGCCGCCGCATTCACCCGCGCGCGGCGCTACTCGATTAGCGCAACAGATGGCGATGGCTCGGTAAACACGCCGCGGCCGCGCGAGTTGTATGTGGAACGGCTTATTTCGCAAAACAGAAATTCCGTGCAGAACGTCAGTTACAGCGCTCCGTTGACTCTGGCGTCGCCTTTTCCGACCCCTTCCGGTTCATTGACGTCAACCGCAGCCGGCGGCTCCTTCGGCTTGGCGGTCGGCGGTATTTACGACGTCAGGCTGGACGCCAGCACGGCGACTCAGGGCTATGAGCAGCTGGAGACATTCGCAAACTTCTCCAATGCTGTGTTTCGAATTCTACGGGTCGAGTCGACCTATACCGCCAATACCAGTCCCTTTTATGGCATGCCGCCAGCCACTGGCCCGGCGACTACCAGTTTCCTCTATGCCAATGGATGCAATTGGCAGCTGAGTCCGGTGCTGCCTAATTATCTCGGATGCCAGGCTACCGGGAAAACCGGCGGAACAATTTCTGCCACCTATCGCATCCAGGTGCTGACGGTTCCCACCGGATCGTCATCTACGCTCAATACGCTGATCTATGACTATTCCGGCAGCAGTTTTCACTACAACGCGGACAACGGTTCCGGTGGCCGGACGATCTATATCGAGGACCCGAACAGCGCGACTATTTCCAAGGCCTTTGGTCCAACCAGCATCGCGGCAGGCGGTGTTTCCTCCTTGACCTTCACCATTACCAATCCGAATCGCTTCACCACGGTAACCAACGCAGCATTTACCGACACGCTGCCGACAGTGCCGGGCCAGATGAGCGTGGCGTCACTTGCCGGCGTGACCTATACGGGCTGTGGCCCAGGGGTGTTCAGCCCCAATCCACCTCTGGCAGGCGCTACCTCATTGTCATTTTCTGGCGCCACGATTGCGCCGCAGACCAGTTGCGTCGTCAGGATCAACGTTACGGCCACTGCGCAGGGTAACTACAACAATGTCAGCAGCTTCCTTTCCATCAATGGCGTAGCGACCACCAGTCAGGCGACAGCGTCGCTGACCGTGGGTCCGGTGACGCCGACAGGATCCTGCATACCTGGTCAGCCCATGGCTACCTGGAATTTTGGTACAGGCAACGCACTCGTCACTTCGTCCATCGCCCCGTCGGCTTTTCCGGGGGTGGCCCCTAGTTCTGTGGCCACGTTCAATGCCCTTGGAGGCGCTCCCGCACCAGCATCGGAATTGAATTCGCGTGAGTCCACCGCGCCGGACAGGGACTGGCAGGGTCGCGGTTGGGGTGAGGCTAACGTGGTCATGACACCGACCACGCTGTCGAACTATCAGTTCCGACTGGACTTTGCCGGTTATCGAGACGTGAGCATGTCGTTTGATCGCCTTCTGACAAATGATGGTTGGGCGAATAGCGGCAACAACGCGATTTCTGTTTTCTACAGCTATGATAATGGAACCAATTGGACGGCAAGCCTAAACAACGTTGGTGTCACCAAGGGCAACTGGTTGGGCCAGACTGCTGCTACGACTGGGCCATCATCACCGACCTCTGTCCTTTTCAGGATCATGTTCACCGGAAGGAATCAGAACAAACCCGAAGCCGACGCCTATCTTGATAATGTTGTATTTACAGGTTGCCGTATTGTGGCCCAGCCCACGCTGACCAAAGCCTTCGGTACCAGCCCGATCGTCGCCGGCACGAATACCACGCTGACCTTCACTATAAACAATGCGGCCAATGCGAGCACCGCCCTGACCGGCGTTACCTTCACCGACGCGCTGCCATCCGGGGTTGTCATTTCGACGCCTCTGGTTGCCCCGACGTTCTCCGCCGGCTGTGCCGCCGGACTGAATACATCTGCGTTCACCGGCATCGCCGCGGGCGCCACCAATCTGACTTTCAACGGTGCAGTGGCGGCTGGCGGTACCTGTACCGCCACGGTGACCGTGCGCGGCGTGACGCCCGGCACGAAGAACAACGTCACCAGCGCTATCTTCAGCAACCAGACCCAGACCAACAACGGGCCGACCGGATTTGGCCAGGCTCAGCTGGTGGTCTTCGGTGACGTGCTGAACAAGGTCTTTGCACCGAATCCAATTGCGGCTGGCGCGGTGTCGACGTTGACTTTTGTCGTCACCAACCCCAGTGCCACCAATCCGATCACCAGCGTCGGCTTCGTTGACACCTTCCCGGCGGGATTGGTGGTGGCGGGTACGCCCAACCTGACCCGCTCGCCCGCGAGTTGCGGGACTGTGGGCGTGAACTGGAACAACACGGCGGCCAATCAGGTGACCTTGAGCGGCGCCACCGTTGCGGCGGGCGGAAGTTGCACCTACACGGTCGACGTCACCGCGGCGACCGCCAGCACCTACAACAACGTGTCCGGTGCGATAACCTTCCAGGTCAACGGCGCCGGACCGATCTTCACTGGCGACAATGCAACCGCCTCGTTGCTGGTCAACCCGGTCACGCCGCGCATCGGCCTGCAGAAGCGCATCGGCTTGTCGCCCACCGGACCGTGGGGCGAGTTTGTCTCGCTGCCGTTGAACGGCAACGTTTATTACCAGTTCACCATCGAGAATACCGGCGACGTGGTGCTCAACCGGCCGGCGTCTGGCTGGATCAACGACCCGGCGCTCGGCGGCAACATCTGCAACAGCGGGCCCACCTCCCTGACGACGCCCACGATCACCGACACCCACATCTACGAATGCGTGGTCGGTCCTGTCGTCGCCAATCAGCAGACCAGAATCAATACCGCGACCGCTAGCGGCGTTACCGGCGGCGGCACTCCGGTGACCGTGACCTCCGCGCCGAATACGGCCTCCTATACGACAAAACTTCCCAATCTGCTGGTCAGCAAAGCGCGACAGTCGCCGTCGACTGGCACAGTCCTGCTGGGTCAGCTTGATCTGAGCGTTCCGCTGAATCTTACCTACCGCATATCGGTGACCAACCAGACGCCGAGTCAGGACGTTAGCCAAACTTTGGCGCCAATCGTGATCGAAGACACGCTGCGGGAAGGAATTACTTACCTCAGTTTTACCGCCGGAGACCCCAGTTGGTCTTGCAGCCTGGTAGAGACGTCGCCTGATCTTGACAAGGTGGAGTGTACCTACTCGAATGTCCTGCCTTCTGGCTCAACCACGACGGTGGACTTGAATGTCCTGGTCGCCGCCGGTACGCCGGACATCAACAACACCGCCGTAGGACTGGGCGGTGGCGACCCGGAGTGCATTGAAACCAACGCAAGCATTACCGATTGCAAGTTCCCTTACACAGAAGCGACGGTGCCGGTGACCCTGTCCGACGTCGGCGTTACCGTGGAGAACGGTGTGCTGGTGGTGCGCTTTGGCACCGCGGCCGAAGCCGGAACTCTGGGTTTCCGCGTGCTCGGAGCGCGTCCCGGCGAGCGCGTGCAATCGCCGATCAACGATGCACTCACCGTTGCCTTAGGGTCCGGTTTCGAGCCTCAGCAATACGAGGTGCGCGGGCTGTATGACGGGCAAACGCAGATCTGGATCGACGAAGTGACCACGTCCGGCAAGTCCGAACGATACGGCCCTTATGCCATCGGCACTCAAAGCGGCGACCGCGAGTTGATGATTCCGACCGACTGGGCGGCGATCTCAGCCGAGCAGGGCCAGTTCCGGCAGGCACAGGCGGCTGCCATCTTCAGCCGCGGATCGGGAGCGGACATCGAAGCCGAGTTGCGCGTGTCGGCAACTGGGTGGGTACGCATCGGGCATGAAGATTTGCTGGCGCAAGCTATAGATTGGAGCGGCACCAGCGCGAGGCGAATCGTGCTGACCCGCGGATCCGACGCGGTGCCGATGCGCTACGAGGGACCGGAAAGCTTCGGACCGGGTTCGGCCGTGTATTTCCTGGGCGAAGCAACCGCCGACAATCTTTACACCACCACATCGGTTTACAGACTGTCGGTGTCCAGCCGCGCCCGCAGCATCCTGCGTCCCGTCTACGCAGGCGCAGGCGCCAATCCACCCATGACCGCTGCGCCGGAAACGCTGCTGCACAACCCCAACCGCGGCTATGACATGACATCGGCGCATACCGACCCCTGGTATGCGAAGCGGATAGTGCGGGTGAACGCGCCGCTGGTTGGTGCTGACGAGTCCTTCAATGTGCCGGACCGCTCGCCGAATTCGCTGGGAGAGCGAATCGAGGTTGGCATCTGGGGCGGAACCAACTTCCCGGCTTCGCCCGACCACAGCGTGCGCCTTTTGTTGAATGGCACCGAGATAGCACAGCGCCAGTTCGATGGGCTGAGCTACCAGCTGATTGCGGTTGATCTGCCGGCGGGTCTGTTGCTGGACGGCAGTAACCTGTTGCGGCTGGAATTGGTCGCCGACACCGGCGTCTTTGCCGATGTGGTCTACCTCGACTCGATCAAGGTCAGCTATCTGCGCGACTTGAAGGCGACCGACAATCGACTGGCTTTTGTGGCCGACTTGCCGAGTTCTACGGTCAGGCCACAATCGTCCGACAGGGTCTTCGCCAGTGATTTCAGCACCGAGGGAGTCGCCGCCTGCAGTTCGGTCGATGACGCTTGCAAGACCTACAAGATTGCTGGACTGACCAGTCCCGACGTCAAGGTACTGCGCGCACGCAGCGGCGGGGTCCGCGAAGAACTGGCCGGTACGCGCGTCGAGCCCGTCGCCGGTGGCTTTGAGTTGACGTTCTCGGTCACGCAGCAAGGCGGCGATCGCTACTGGATCGAACCTTCTGCGGGTGCAGTGACCGCAGCCATCAGTCCGGCGTCGGCGGTGACCGACCCACTCGCCGGTGTATCGGCCAACTACTTGATCATTTCGCATCCCAGCTTCATTGCCGGACTGGCACCCTTGGTTGCCGCACGTCAGGCCGAGGGCTTCACGGTCCGCGTCATCAATGTCGAAGATCTGTACAGCTACTACAACCGCGGTACCGTGGATCCGGTGGCGATCGAAACTGCGGTTTCCGATGCCTACAGTCGGCTGGGAACACGCTACGTGCTGTTGGTTGGTGGGGATACCTACGACTATCTGAACTATCTGGGTGTCAACTCGCGCAGTTTCATCCCGACCAATTATCGGGCCACCGGACCGATCGTTCGCTACTCGCCGGTCGACTCGCCTTACGCCGATGTCGATCTGGACGGGGTCGCCGATCTGGCGATAGGCCGATTCCCGGTGCGCACACAGGCCGAGCTGAGCGCGATGATCTCGAAAACGCTGGCTTATGCTCAGGCGCCGCATTCTGGCAAGGTGTTGCGGATTGCCGATCGGACCGGCCAGGACGGGGTCAGTTACAGCTCGCTGCTGTCGACGCTTGATGGCGTGTTGGGGGCTGGTACTTCAAGCACGGATGTGTGGCTGGACAATTACCCGGCGGGTAACCTGGGCATGCAGATGGCCCGTGCCGACATGGTGGCGAGGGTGAACAGCGGACAATCGCTGGTGACCTTCCTCGGCCACAGTGCGCCGGCCTCCTGGGCAACCGGAAGTTTGTTGACCGCGGCACAGGTCCATGGCGGGCTGTTCACCAATAGCTCAGTGCCGACCGTGGCGTGGGTACTGGGCTGTTATGGCACCTACTTCACCAGCCCGACCTACAACACGGTCGGGGCGGCGTTGATGGTGCAGGCCAATGGCGGCGGCGCCGCAGCCGTGCTTGGCAGCAGCGGCCTGACCAACATCAACAGCGATCTGGCCTGGATGGGCGCCTTGAGATCACGCATCGGAACGCAGCGCATCGGCGATGCGATGCGCGAGAGTCAGGAGATCCTGCACCTTGCAGAACCTGACTACACCGACATCACCGTGGGCGGTGTGCTCCTGGGCGACCCGGCCCTTACGATCGCTGACTGAGGAAGAGGCGCAGGGAGTCGACATACCCGGCTCCCTGCTCCTGCTCTGTCGGGATCGGTCCCAGCGCGCCCTGCGGCACCTTGCCCGGACCGGCCTTTGCGCCGGTTTTAGGCCGATGCTCCGTCCTTCCCGCTGCGAGATCAGGTTAGCCCCCAAGTCACGGCGGCGCATCCGTAGTTCTACGTATCCAACACCGCTCCGCCGGAATGCACGAGCGCTTCAGACCGCGGGACGGGAGTTCGAGACGAGGTAGGCCGCGTGGCACCGGCTTCCTGCAGTTTCTGACCGCAAGAATCAGCGTATCCAACTCAGCTATGGTCAGCAAGTGACCAACGCTTCAGTGCGGTCAGAAGAACCGCTATTGGCTCCCGGCTGCCCGGGCCGCTAGGGATCCCTAGGGCGGTCATGCCATCGACGCCAGCGGCAACCAGCGTACCTGCGGCAACGCCTTGCAAACCCTCCGCCGATTCCCGATCCGCCGCGACTACATCGGCGAAAACAACGTCTGAGAGGGGTCAAAAGCGCGTCGCTGCAGGCTTTTCCGCGCTTTCGCGCGGGTGGCTAGGTACTTCTACGTACGTAAACGCCCGAATAGGAAGCTGACTCGCACAAACGGATTATGGCCGCAACGGGACGACTTCAAAGGCAGGTCCCGGCGCAGGTTTTGACCGGTTGGCAGCGTGGCAACTCACAGTTTCACATGCACCCAGCCCTGATGAACTCGTCTCACTTCATAAGGACTCTGTCATGAACTTTCGAACCACTATCCTCTCAACCGCCTTGTTCGGCTTCGGACTCATTATTCCCATCCAGGCCATTTCCGCGGGCATCGCCGATGAGGCCGAACTGCGCTTGAGCACCACCGGACAGGTGCGAGTGAGCCATGAAGACCTGCTCGCGCAGGGCATTGATTGGTCCGGGACGAAGGCCAGCGCACTGAAGCTTTCGCGCGGCGCCAGCGTGGCGCCGATTCGCTATGAAGGTCCGGCCGTGTTCGGCCCCGGCTCGGTGGTGTCCTTCTTCGGCCAGGCGGTCAGTTCCAGTGCTTATACCAACACCGCCGTATATCGATTGGCGGTCGATGGTGCCGGCGTTGGCTCGCCACGCTTGCCCGCGACTGCCAACGGCAAAAAATCCTGCCGTCGTCACGGCGGAACGAGCGATGTGTTCGTCCATGACCCTAATCGCGGCTTTGATATGTCCTCGCCGCACACGAGTCCCTGGTACGCCCAGCGCTTGGTACGCTCCAACGTCGCGCTGGTCGGTAGCGATGAACACTTCACCCTGGTCGACAAGGCACCGGGTGCCAGCGATGAGAAGATTACCGTGGGCCTGTGGGGCGGCATAAACGTCCTCGCGGTGAGCCCTGATCACTCCGTCCGACTGCTGCTCAATGGCAGTGTCATCGCTGCCCGCCAGTTCGATGGGTTCAGTTACCAATCGATTTCAGTCGCGCTGCCGCCCGATACGCTGCGCAATGGTGCCAATACGCTGCGGCTGGAACTGGTGGGCGACACCGGTGCCGCCACCGATGTGGTCTATCTGGACGACATCCAGGTGGAATACTCGCGCAGCTTGACGGCGGTCGATGATCGCATCAGTTTCGCCAATGCCGCCGCGGCGACGGCG
>JBGTIE010000101.1:0-2838 GCA_041745855.1 Lysobacterales bacterium
TTCGCCGGCGACCGCGCTGCCAATCAATACCGCGGCGGCGCCGTCGACGATGGCCGAGGAGTTGCCGGCGTGGTGAACGTGCTGGATCGTTTCGACCTGCGGATAGCGGCGCTTGGCCACCGCATCGAAGCCGAGCTCGCCGGGTTGGGCAAAGCTCGGCTTCAGGCCGGCCAGACCGGCCGCGCTGCAGTCTGGCCGGATCATCTCGTCGTGATCGAGAATCAGCAGGCCGTTGCGATCGCGCACCGGCACGATCGAGCGATCGAACGCACCGCGCTGGTGGGCAGCGGCGGCCTGTTGATGGGAGGCGGCGGCGAATTCGTCCAGCCGCGAGCGATCGAAGCCCTCGAGGGTCGCGATCAGGTCAGCGCCGATGCCCTGCGGCACGAAGTCGATTGCCAGACTGGTTTCCGGGTCCAGCGCCCAGGCGCCGCCATCGCTGCCCATCGGCACCCGCGACATCGATTCGACACCGCCGGCGACGATCAGTTCTTCCCAGTCCGAGCGAACTTTCGCGGCGGCCAGGTTGATCGCTTCCAGCCCCGAGGCACAGTAGCGATTGAGGGTGAAGGCCGCGACCCGCTCGTCCCAGCCGGCCAGCGACACCGCGGTCTTGGCGATGCAGGCACCCTGATCGCCGGTCTGGGTAACGCAGCCCATGATCACATCGTCGATCACGGCGGTCGGCAGGTTGTTGCGCTGGGCCAGTGCACCCAGCAGATCAGCCAGCAGCCGCACCGGCTTGACCTCATACAGGCTGCCGCTGGCCTTGCCTCGTCCACGCGGGGTGCGGATGGCATCAAAGATGTAGGCTTCGGTGGTCATCGGGGCGGGCCAGGTTTGGGCGGAAGTCGCTGAGCATACCCGAGCGTATGTGCGGGCGGCGTTGCGCGAACGGGATATTCTGGCTGGTGCGGCGGTATTCGGCTCGGGGCCGGGGCAGGCTCAGGCTCAGGGCTCAGCGCCCAGCGAGCCCTTGCCGACCAGACTCCAGCCCTCGGCGTGCTGGTGCAAAAACGCAAGGCAGGCATCCGCTTCGAGGGGCTCGCTGATCAGATAGCCCTGGATCTCGTCGCAGTTCTCATTCGCCAGATAGTGCCATTGCTCGGTGCTGCAGACGCCTTCGGCGACCACGCTCAGGCCGAGCGAGTGGGCCATCAGGATCATCGTCGAGGCCAGCACGCCGCCGTCGCCGGGACCGTCGATGGCGTGGATGAACGACTGGTCGATCTTGAGTCGGTCGATGCTCAGGCGCTGCAGGTAAGACAGCGACGAGTAGCCGGTGCCGAAGTCGTCGATACAGACCCGGACACCGGCGCGGCGCAAATCGCCGCCGACCAGACTGCCTTGCAGCGGGTCGTTCATGAGCACGCTTTCGGTGATCTCCAGTTCCAGCCGCTCCGGCGCCACGCCCTGACTACGCAGCAGGTTCTGGACCATGGCGGCGAAGTCGCCGCGGTGGATCTGTGCGGCGGAGACGTTGATCGCCATGTGCAGCGACTCAAGTTCCGGTTGCCCATGCCAGCGGGCGAGTTGTTCCATGCCCCGTCGCAATACCCATTCACCGATCGGCAGGATCAGGCCGGTGTCCTCGGCGACCGGAATGAACTCGTTAGGACCGATATCGCCCAGTTCCTGACTGCGCCAGCGCAGCAATGCCTCGACCCCGACGACTCGGCCGGAGCGCAGTTCCACCTTGGGTTGGTAGACCAGGCGCAACTCGTCGCGGTCCAGCGCCCGCCGCAGACAGGTCTCGATCCGAGTGCGCTGGTGCGATGTCGACGCCAGTTCGGCGGTGTAGATCTGGGCGATGTTGCGGCCGCGTCGCTTGGCCTGGTACATCGCGGTGTCGGCGCACTTGAGCAACTCCTCGACCGTCTGGCCGTGGTCCGGATACATCGCGATGCCGATCGAGGGGGAGATGCTCAGCTCCTGGTCGGCCAGGGCGATCGGCGCGGCGAAGGCGTCGATCAGCGCATCGGCCAGTTGTTGGACCGGTTCGACGCCGACCAGATCGGGCACGTAGACGGTGAACTCGTCGCCGCCCAGGCGGGCGGTGCGCTCCTTGTCGCCGACGCACTTGCTGATGCGCAAGGCGACCTGGCGCAGCAACTCGTCACCAACAGCGTGACCGAGCGAATCGTTGACGTGCTTGAAGCGGTCCAGGTCAATGAACAGCAGCGCAAGTCCAGTGTGGCTATGGCGTGCATGGGCGAGGGCCTGATGCAGACGGCTGACCATCAAGCTGCGATTGGGCAGGCTGGTCAGAATGTCGTAGCTGGCCAGATAGCGCAGGGTTTGTTCGGCTCGCTTGCGCTCGGTGATGTCCTCCAGCACCGCCAGAAAGTGCCTGCGCTGGCCATCGATGTCCTTGACCTCACGGATCTCGATGGCGGCGAGGAAATCGCGGCCACTTTTTTGCCGCTGCCAGATTTCGCCGCGCCACTCGCCCTTGGCGACCAACTCCGCGCGCATGGCCAGATAGCGATCCTCACTCAAGCGGGGTGAGTTGAGCACGCCGGCGTCGCGATCGATGACCTCCTCGGCGCTGTAGCCGGTGATCCGGCTGAACGCCGGATTGACCTGGGTGAATCGGAAGTCGGGCGAGGTCACGGTCACTGCCTCGCTCATCAGGCGGATGATCTCGACCGAAATTCGGCGCTGCTCTTCCAGTTCGCGATCAACGCCGAAGGTGCTATTGGTGCCCGCCATGCGCTCCGACGGGTTGTTGCCGCCTCGGCTCGCCAACAGCGCCCGGGTCTGCTCCAGTTCGGCGCGCTGGGCAAGCAATTGCTGCGCGAGCCGGCGCTGTCTGAAGCCGAGCCACAGCAATCCGCC
>JBGTIE010000102.1:0-2452 GCA_041745855.1 Lysobacterales bacterium
GACACTGATCGCGCCGGACTGCAGCCAGCGCTGCAACTGCGAGCGCGAATGCTGCGGCCAGACCTGCGCCAGACTCGCGTCCAGCCGCTGCCCGGCCAACTCACGCGAGAGTTCGGCATCGGCCTCGATGGGACGCAACAATGGATCGGCGCTTTCGCTCATCGGTCGAATAGGGGCGTAAGGGCTGAAGATGGCCGGACAGCCGATTGTCGCACGCGGGGTGCGTCAAACCTGAGGCGGATGCGAGTCTGCTACGAGTTCAAGGGCCCAGGGCCCAGGGCCCAGGGCCCAGTGCAGAGCAAATCTTGAGGCCAGTTCGAAGGCGACGATCCCGAGTTCCAACCAGTTTCGAAGCGGCTCTTGCCCTTCTGGGCCCTGGGCCCTGAGCCCTGGGGCCTGGAACCACACAGGTAAACTGAAACATCAGTCTGACTCGCGCCCGCATGCCGCAGGCCTCCGATTCATGCGATGTCCAGCCGCATCGGCTACCATTGCCGATCTGTTCATCTACAGCACACCCCATGAAGCGTCTGCGCCCACTACTGCTGATCCTCGCCCTGTCGTCGTTGTCTGCCTGCGCGCTGTTTGGCGGCAAGGATCGCGACAAGGAAACCGAAACGCTGTCGGTCGAACAGTTGTACGAGCAAGGCAACGCCGCCATGCAGTCCGGCAACTACGAACGCGCGATCGTCTTCAACCGCGCCCTGATCAGTCGTTTCCCCTTCGGCAGCTATTCCGAACAGGCGCAGCTGGACCTGGCCTACAGCCAGTACAAGCGCGATCAGGACGACGAGGCGGTGGCGACCCTGAATCGCTTCATGAAGGCGCACCCGACCCACCCGAAGGTGGATTACGCACTGTTCCTGCGCGGTTTGATCAATTTTGACCGCAATATCGGCCTGCTCGATCGGGTCATGCCCAATGAAGTGTCCACCCGCGACCAGCAGTCGCTGCGGCAGGCCTTCATCGATTTCTCCGAATTGATCAAGCGCTATCCGGACAGCGCCTACGCTGGCGACGCCCGCCAGCGGATGCTTTATCTGCGCAACAGCATGGCCGAGTTCGAGATGAACATCGCGCGCTACTATTTCCGCCGCGGCGCCTATGTCGCCGCCGCCAACCGCGCTTCCTTCGTGATCGAAACCTATCAGGGCACCCCGCAGAGCCTGGACGCGCTGGAAATGATGGCCGAGAGCTATGAACAGCTGGAGGAACCCGATCTGGCCGCCGATGTCCGTCGCGTCCTCAGCCTGACCGCTCCAGATCGCGAACGGCAGATGGAAGAGCGCGCACCCTGGTGGCGCCGGATGCTGCCATTCGGCTAAGCCTGCGCGGTGGCGGGTCGGCTGGCGGATCGACGTGGTGGAAAGCTCCACCGACCCCATTACCCGGTTGCGGGCCGAGGGACGGATCACGCCCGCCAAGCGCAAACCTGCTCCGTGGCCAGCTATCGAGGCCCGCTACACGCCTTCGCCCCGCTACACGCCTTCGCAGGTAGACGCGCTTTACATCGAGTCCCGCGACGACCGCTGATCCATTGGTACGTCGATGCCTCGGTCGCCCTGCACGCCATACTTCCCGGTGGTGACTTGCGCGCTCGCCGGTGGTTGGATGCAACGACCAATGCGGGCGATGAAGTCTACTCATCGACACTGCTGCATCTGGAACTGACCCGCGTGCTCCGCCGCGAGCGGCTGGACCTTTCGCTGGCCCGCCCGCTGCTGGACCGGATAAACCTGCTCAGCATTAATGACAGCATTCTGCGTTTCGCCGCCGCGATCGAGCCGCCTGTCAAATCGCTCGACGCGATCCACCTCGCGACCTGCGCGCTGTTGGGTTCCGGCGTCACCGTGGCCACCCACGGCGACAACATGGCACGGGTAGCCGAGACCCTCGGCATGGATACCATCGACCCGCTCCACGGATAATTGCCGCAGTCGCCTGGCCCGCGTAAGCCCCATGTAGGAGCCTGCCTGCAGGCGAACCCAGCTCGCGCCGGCTTTCGGCCTTCATCGCCCAACCCCAAGTAGGAGCCTGCCTGCAAGCGAATCTAGATTGCGTCGGACGTCGGCCTTCATCGCCCAAGCGTATGTGGAGCCGGGCCTGCGGGCTAGGCAGTCTGCGCCGAAGATCGGTGTTGACTGCACAAGGCGAAAGCATGAGGAAGAGCGAAGGAGGAAGAGCAAGAGCTTCGCCTGCAGGCAGGCTCCTACGAGGGCCAGAGCACGGGCAACCGCAAGAGCAAGAGCGGAAGAACAAGAGCTTCGCCTGCAGGCAGGCTCTACGAGGGCCAGAGCACGGGCAACCGCAAGAGCAAGAGCGGAAGAACAAGAGCTTCGCCTGCAGGCAGGCTCCTACGAGGGCCAGAGCACAGGCAACCGCAAGAGCAAGAGCGGAAGAGCAAGAGCTTCGCCTGCAGGCAGGCTCCTACGAGGGCCAGAGCACGGGCAAC
>JBGTIE010000103.1:0-6093 GCA_041745855.1 Lysobacterales bacterium
GCACTCGGCAACGCCATCGCAAACATTGCCGGCGCGGTCCAGTGCGTCGTGCAACTCGCTGCGGAAGCCAAGGGTCGGGTCGCCGTGGCCGCTGCTGGTCGAAATGCTGGCGTTGGCGGTCAGGATGCGCGGCCCGACTACCTTGCCCTCATTGATTGCATCGCGCAGTGCCCGGATCACACCGTCGCGATCGCCCAGATTGCGCACCGTGGTGAAGCCCGCGGCGAGGGTCTTGCGCGCGTTCACCGCCGCCTCGAAGGCTACATCGGCCGGACTGTCCTCGACCGCCGCCAGCGTGCCCGCCACCCCACCCTTGTCCGACGTCAGATGGACGTGGCTGTCGATCAACCCGGGCAGCACGAAATGCGCTCGCAGGTCGACCAGTTCGGCGTCCGGATGGCCCATGTCGGCGGTGCTGACATGACCATCGCGGACCTCCGCGACCAGCCCATCGACGATCAGGAGGGTCGACGCGGCGCGCGCGGGTTTCCCCGGCCGATCCAGCAGCGAACCGGCCTGGATGACGGTGACGACCTCGGCGGCAGAAGCCGTCGCACTTGCAAGCGCAAGGCAGAGCAATAGTGCACGGCGGATCAGCATGGGGCGGTCCTTCGGGATAGCGTGGGTGGTTGAAGATAGCAGGGGAGCGGCGGACTGATGCTGTGCCAGCGAGCTCACCTCGGGGTCAGGGTCGGAATCGGAATCGGAATCGGTCCTTGCCCGGCGTTTCCGACTGCCCGCTCGTGAAGCGTGCGGCCAGGCTGCCGCTGCGTTGGCAGCCTCACCACGATCTGGTCGAGTGTTGCGGTACTCCCCGACAACGTTCTCGATGACTGTTCGGTATACGGCTAGTCGTTGGTGGCCAAACCCCATGCCAACCTCGATTCCGATTCCGATTCCGATTCCGATTCCGACCCCGACTCCCGGATTCGCATTGGCGCATAAGCACAACCGCAGCGTTCTCGCTCTTCTGGGCCCTGGGCCCTGCCCTAGCGCGATGTCCGGAACCGAACTCTCGCGGCGACTGGCCACACATCTTCAAAGTCGTCCGCGTGCAGAGATGTGCGGACGAGTGCAAGGTCGTCCAGAGCGAGATTGCAGATGCCACCGCCTGCGGGTTCCGCGCCAGTCAGCGACAAGCCTTCAAACTTCCGCAGGCCGGAGAGCTGCAAGGAGTGGGGCAAGCCTCCGGGCGCGCTTACAGCGAAGTAATCCACTTGACCGCCCTTCGCGTTGAGCGTGGTCAGATTCACCGCCGAAAGTCCACCGCAAACGGGCAAGGCCAGCACGGCCAGACCATCGGCAGTGAAACTGCCCTGCATGCGGGCGCCGAGGTTGGTCAGGAGGAAGTTGGGTGGCGATCCCTGGCCCTGAAAGGCCTGCTCATGAGTCAGGCCAAAAAGCTGGTCCCAGACTTCGGCGAAACCGCTGAAGTCGATCCCGGCCGACGCGAAGGGAGCAGCCATCGGCGCAGCCAGTTCGTCGAAATGGACGCCCACCCGCTCGCCTTCAAGCGTCAGTGCTGCCGGCACGGTGATGACATCCGCCGCCTCCAGGGCGAGGTCGTCGACGAAGAGCCCCGGCCCCACGCGATGGAATTCGACGGCATGGAAGGACACGCTGGCGCGAAGGCCGACATATGTCAGCTGCGGCGTGCCGGGGCAGCCTTCATCGGGCAACAGCTCCCCCGCGACCAACTCGGCGCCGTTGTCGTCCAACAATCGCCAACCGATCGGCGCCGGATCAGCCGGACAGAACTCCGATTTCAAGTGAAAGCCTACAGCGGAAACCGGTTGCGGCAGGCGCATACCCAGACCGGTCGCCGCGCTGATCCACGTGGGTGCCGTTCCGAACGGACCAAAGTGCTGGCCGTGCACCGACTCGTCCGCATTGACAAAGATCGCGGCGAACGGTTGCACGAAGGCGTAGATCTCCACCGCACGACTGCTGACCTGGGCAAAGGCACCCGGCTGCAAGTCCTCGAGGTCAATCTGACGCAAGACTCCCCCGGCGGCCTGAACCAGTTCGGCCTTGTGGTCATACACGATGACCTGCACGTCACCAGCCAGAGCGCTTGCGGACAGATGGATCGAAAGTACGGCTGTAGCGACGAGCGAAGTGAGCTTCAGCATTGCAGGGTTCATCTGTGCGAGGAGAGTGCGCCTACGGACTGAAGCTCGTAAACGAAGTTCCAGCAAACGGCGGTCCGCTTGGTTCACGGTGCTCCCTGGATTGGCCGTGGAGAGGCAGCTCTTTACCCTGAGCCCCGTGCCCTGCCCTGGGCCCTGCGTTATCAGCATCGCCACGATCTGGTCGCGTGCGGCGGTACTCCCCGACGACGTTCTCGATGACTGTTCGGTATACGGCTAGTCGTTGGTGGTCAAACCCCATGCCGACCTCGATTCCGATTCCGATTCCGACCCCGACCCCGCTCTTCTGGGCCCTGAGCCCTGAGCCCTGGGCCCTGCTCTTGATGCGGTTCGCTTCCCTCACCGTCATCCTACGCGCAAGTCCGCAGCTCTTCTGGGCCCTGGGCCCTGAGCCCTGGGCCCTCGCACTTCTCAGCCCTGTTCAATCAAGCCACCCCAAACGGCAGCTCCCGCGTCGACACCACACGCTCACCGACCAACTCGCCAGCGAGGAAGCGGAGTCCCTCGAGCACGATGTGCGGGGCTGACACGACGTGGTGGTGACCCAGGCCGTGGGTGCTGAGCAGGCGCGCCTGCGGCCAGTAGCGGGCGTAGCGCTCGCCCTCTTCCCAGCCGACCTCGCGATCGCCGATGTCATGCACGATCAGCGCCGGGACGCCGATGGCCGGCGCCAGACGGTGTGCCTGCCAATGGCTCAAGGCGATCCCTTCGCGCCGTTCCATTTCGCGTTCCATCGCCTGGCGCAGCGTGCGTGGCAGTCCCAACGCGCGGGCGAAGCGGGCCGTTGCGCTGAGAGGATCGGCCGGCGGGGCAATCAGGATCGCGCGCTGGACGGCGATGCCTGCACTGAGCGCGGTGGCTACCGCCGAGCCGCCCAGCGAGTGGCCGATCATGCCGTGGATCGGGCCGAGTTGCCGTGCGACCTCGATCACCGTGCGGCCGAACTGCGGCAAGCTGGCACGCTCACCGCTGCTGCGGCCATGGCCCAGATGATCAAAGGTGGCGACCCGGTAGCCAGCCTGGCGCAGTGGGGTGACCCAGGCCAGCACGCGCAGGCCGAACGACGACCAGCCGTGGCTGAACAGGATCAGCGGCTGGGCCGGATCCTCGCCCCAGTGGTAGCTCATGACGCTGCCCTCAGTGAGCTCCAGCTCGCGCTGGACGGCCCCATCGGCCGGACTGCGCAGGGCGCGCTCGCGGGTGCCCGGGAGCGGCGTACTGAACAGATCAGTGGCCCGACGGGCGGCGCTGTCTGGTGCCAGCAGCGCCCGTGCCCGCAGCGCCATGCCGATCAGGCGTACCGGATCGAACAGGTGTCTGGACCCGGCTTTCGAATTAGGGCGAACGTTCGTGCTATTCGGGGGCGATGACAAGGTTTGGGCGTTCATTAGTTTGCTCCGGGAGGATTGGGTTGGCGCTTAGCCGGGATCGCCCGCGCCTTCGGCGGGCAGGAAGCGATCGATCACAGCGTCGACCGCGGTACGGGTCCGCTGCAACGCGAGCGGATCGCTAAACAGGCGCAGGTCATGGTGCAGCGCGAGCAACATCGCGTAGACCTCGAAGGCGATCTGCTTGGGGTCGCTGGCGGCGCGCAAATGACCAATTTCAATGGCCATCGCGACGGCACGCTCCATCTGGCCGCGCATCTGGCGCTGGTAGACGACCAGTTGATCGCGGATCGGGCCGGGTTTGTCGTCGTACTCACCCACCGCCGCCAGCACCAGGCAGCCGCCGCGCTCCAGACTTGTGACAAAGCCATACCAGCCCTCGACCAGCGCGCGCAGCCGCGGCAGGCCCCGCGCCACCGTCTTGAAGGCCGGCAAGAACACCGAATTGGTGACATGCGTGGTGGCGTACTCGAGCACCGCGAGTTGCAGGTCCTCGCGCGAACCGAAATGGGCGAAGACACCACTCTTGCTCATCCCGACCCGATCAGCCAGCGCCCCGATGGTCAGGCCTTCCAGACCATCCCGACGGGCCAGATCATAGGCCTGCGAGACGATCGCCTCGCGCGTCTGCTGACCTTTGCTGATGGTTCGTGGCTTGCTCATGGGCGCAATATAGTACGATCGTTCGTGTTTTTCAAGAGCAGGGCCCAGGGCCCAGGGCCCAGGGCTCAGGGCCCAGGGCCCAGAAGAGCCGCGAACCGGCGCGTCGCATGTCGGCGAGCTCAGCGAACCATCGAGAGCAGAGCCCGTGGGCCATGGGCCCTGAGCCCTGGGCCTTGATCTGCTGGGGCCATGGGCCCTGAGCCCTGGATCTGCTGGGCCCTGGGCCCTGGGCCCTGGGCCCTGTGCCTTGGGCCCTTGATCTTCGGGGCCCTGGGCCCTGGGCCCTGTGCCCTGGGCCCTTGATCTTCTGGGCCCTGGGCCCTGAGCCCTGGGCCCTGCTTTTTCTGACCCCTCAGCCCTCAGCCCTGGTTTTCAACAGCCCTCAGCCCTGAATGTCAAAGCCTCCCCGCCCGCTTCATCTCCCCATACCGATTGACCAGCGCCATCGGCAGGTCGGCCGGTTCCACGTCCAGGCAATTGATGCCCTGGCTGGTCAAACGCGCAAAAGCGTCGCGGCGGCGTTCTAGGTATTCGGCGGTGGCGGCGTGGGCGAGGGCGTCGTCAAGGACGCGGATCGGGCTGGTCAGGCCGCTGCGCAGGATGCCTTCGCGCAGGCTGGCCACCAGCACCAGGTGGCGCCGTTGCAGCAACTCGATCGCTGGTCTCAGGCTGTCATCGTCTTCGTCGCGCAGATTGCTCAGGATCACCACCAGCGCGCGCTTGCGCTGACGGCCGAGCAAGGCCTGGGCGGCGCCCAAGAAATCGGGGCTTTGCAGGGTCGGCTGCAGATCAAAGGTGAGCGCAAGCAGGCTCTGCAGCGTCGCCATCGACTTGCGCGGCGCCTGGTGCCGCTCGATGCCGCCGAAGCTCGCCACGCCGACTGCATCACCCTGGCGCAGGGCAACGAAGGCGAGCAGCAAGGCCGCATTGAGGACGTGGTCCATATGGCTCAGCGCATCGTCCCGGGCCTGCATCCGCCGACCACAATCGATCAGCAGGATGATCTGCTGGTCGCGTTCGTCCTGGTACTCGCGCGAAATCAGCTTGCCCATGCGGGCGGTCGCCTTCCAGTCGATCTGACGCTGCGGATCGCCTTCGCGATACTCGCGCAACTGGTGGAAATCCAGACCCTGGCCGCGCCGCCGACGCTTGAGCACACCGATCTGCGACAAGCGATGGTCGACCGCGAGCAGCGCGAAGCGGGTCAGCGCGGCAAAGTTGGGATAGACCCGCACCGATTGTGCGCTGCCGCCCTTGCCACGCCGGTCCCACAAGCCCAGCGGCGAGCGCAAGCGCAACTCGACTTCGGCAAATTCGACGTTGCCGCGCACCAGCGGCTGCAGCCGATAGCTCAGCCGCGCGCCCTGCCCTGCGGGCAGCTCAAGCTGCAGCGGCAGGTCGTGGAAGGCCATGCTCGGTGGCACGTGGTCGTACAGCGCCAGCTGCAGCGGCCAGGGCGACTCGTTGGTCAGTTCCAGTTCAACCGTTCGCTCCACGCCAAGCGCCAGCGCATGCGGTAGCTGACGCTCGACTTTCGGCATCGGCCGCACACTCAGGCGCCAGCCGTCGACTGCGCTGATCAGACCAAACAAGCCCAGACCCCACCACCAGGCCGGTTCCAGCTCGGGCATGACCGAGGCCAGCACACCCAACAGCACCAGCAACGCGCTGAGCAGCAGCAATATGGGCGCGGGGATCAGCATGCGTGGTCTGGTTCCGTCACCTAGTTCCGCGGCGCCGGCGTGCGCTCGAGCAACTCGCTCAACACCTCATCGCTGCTGTGACCCTCAACGCTCAGGTCGGCGGTGGGGACGACGCGATGGCGCAGCACCGGCAGAGCCATCTGCTTGATGTCGTCCGGGCTGACGAAATCGCGCCCGCCGAGCAGCGCG
>JBGTIE010000104.1:0-2492 GCA_041745855.1 Lysobacterales bacterium
GTAGCGATGGCGCGAGCCGACGCCGAAGAGAAGCAGGGCTTCGTGCTGGCCAAGGTCAAGCAGGTCGACGCCGAGGCGATCCGCGTCCACGGCGAGGCCGAAGCCGATGCGCTGCGGATGAAGATGGAGGCCGAGGCGACCGGGCGCGAAAAGCAGGGCAAGGCCGAGGCGCAGGTCAAGCTGGCCGATGCCGAAGCAGTCAGCCGGCAGGGTCAGGCACAGGCCGAGGCGTTGCGCCTGCGGCTGGAAGCCGAAGCGACCGGCAAGCAGAAGACCGGCGAAGCCGAAGCGGCCGCAATCGCCGCCCGCTTTGCCGCCGAGGCGAATGGCTTGCGCGAGAAGTTCGATGCGATGCAGGCGATGAGTGAGGACACCCGGGCGCACGAGGAAAAGCGCATGGAACTGGACTACAGCCACGCCCAGACCTTACGTGGCATCGAGGCCAACCAGGCCATCGCGCGCGAACAGGCAGTCGTGCTCGGTCAGGCGCTGGAACGCTCCAAGATCGAGATCGTCGGCGGCGACGGCGAGTACTTCGAACGTTTCATGCGCTCGCTCAGCCTGGGCAAGGCGATCGACGGCACCGTCGGCCGCAGCGAAATCCTGACCCAGGCCACCCGCGGCCACCGCGACGGCAGCCGCGATTTGATCGGCGATGCCAAGGACCTGATCGGCGCCCTAGGCGGCGCCGACGCCGTTCGCGATCTGTCGCTGGCCGCGCTGGCGCAGAAACTGCTGGCCGAAGGCAAGACCAAGGAACTGGCGGAGCTGCAGGGGTGGTTGGGCAGGGCGTTAGGGGGGTCATCGACTGGGAAGGGTTCGGAATGAGTCCAAACTGCAGGGCCCAGGGCCCAGGGCCCAGGGCCCAGACAGAGCATAGGGCCCAGTCAGAGCGAAGGGCCCAGGGCGCAGGGCCCAGGGCCCAGGAGAGTCAACAGCGAAGGGCCCAGGGCTCAGCGCTCAGCGCCAGTAGGAGCGAGTGCGACTGCGCTCGAACCAGTACGCTGAACCGTGGCCCCTATGGTTTCCGGTCAAGCGGGAGGCGAGCTCGAAGCCTTGGGCTCCATGCACTTTCTGGGCCCTGGGCCCTGAGCCCTGGGCCCTTTGTTCTTCCTGGGCCCTGTGCCCTGAGCCCTGGGCCCTATGCTTCGTCTGGGCCCTGTGCCCCAAGCCCTGGGCCCTAGAAAATGGATTTATCGGGCTCCTTCGATCTCCTGCGCAAGCGCCTTTCCGGTCTGGCCGAGGCCTTGCGGGCCAAGACCGAGGCGCTCAATGCGCAGCGGGTGGCTGTGTTCGGACGGGTCGAGCCGCGGCTGGCGGCGCGGCTGACGGCGCGTACCGAGCACAACTGCATCGCGCGCGACGTGGTACGGGTTGGTGATCGGCTGCTGTTTGGCTACAACGTCTACATCGGCCTGAAGAAGGAAACCCATGTCGAGGACGTGTTTTGCCTCTATCGCCTGAGCGGCGAAGGCGGCAGTGCCGAGTTGGAAGCGGTTCCGCTGGCTGGCAGCTTCCTCGCCGAGGCGCGCTTTACCGCCGATTTCCGCGAGCTATACACCTACTACCGCGCCACCACGCTGGACCAGTTGCGCATCGTCGGCGACAAGCTGCTGTTGATCTTCCGCACCGGCAGCCAGGTCGGTGACAAGCGCGTCTTCCGCTTTGCGATCAGCCGCGACGGCAAGGTCGAGTATCTGGACAACCGCGGCGAGCGCGACCATGTGCTGCCGCCGACGCACGATTTCGAGTGGACCCAGATCAGCCGCGAGCAGCATGTGCTCGGTCGCCATCCACACGTCAACATTCTCGACACGATCTTCGTCGAGACGGTCGGTGGAGACCTGACCGTCAAGGTCGAGAACAACACCGACAGTGGCCTGGGCATCTACGCCGAGCCGGTCGAGGATCGCAATCAGGCGCTTGCCGATGCCGAAATCCACTACGCCGATCTGCGCACGCTGATCCTGCTGAAGATCCTGCCCTATCGCGAGAGTGTCTGGCGCTATCTGGTCTACAACAAGCGCAGCCGGCAGGTGCAGCGGATCGACGAGATCGGCGACTCCTGCCTGGAACTACCGGAAGACCACGGCATCGTCTTCCCCGGCGGCTACTATCTGGAATCGGGCGAGTACAAGCACTTCTCCGAACTCGGCCACGACTTCGGCGGCTTCCGGCTGAAGCGGCAGATCCGCGCCCCCAGTGGCGAAGACGTGCTCTACGTCTTTCACGAGGAAAAGGGTGGACGCTACGCCCTGCTGCCCTACAACCTGATCGATCGCGCGATCGGCTCGCCGCTGCTCGCAGACGGCTACGCCCGCTTCGACGATGGCCGGTTGCTGCTGTTCACGCCGGAACTGGAAGAGCCGGCGCGGCTGCACACGATGCAGTTGTGGGAGTCACCGTTCAGCTCTGAAGAACATGCCGCTGCCCAGGTCAAGCCGGCCGGCCTGTTCGGGCGGCTCGGCAACGCAGCCCTGGTGCGCGGGCTG